>JBGSYJ010000224.1:0-2304 GCA_041750915.1 Thermoanaerobaculia bacterium
GACAAGACGATCGACTGGTGGATCCCCCGCATTCACCGGATCAAGCAACAGTATCCGGACAAGGTGCTCATCGCGTCGATCATGGCCGGCTCCGAGGATGAACGCGAGCTCGAGCACTGGCAGACGCTGACGAAAGCCGTGCAGGACGAAGGCGCCGACGGAATCGAGATGAACTTCTCCTGTCCGCACATGGACCGCGAGGACATGGGCTCGAATATCGGGAAGAACGAGCGGCTTTGCGCAACGGTCACACGTGTGGTGAAGGACGTCGCGAAAGTTCCCGTCTGGGTGAAGCTGACACCGTCGACTACCGACATCGTTGCCGAAGCCCGTGGCGCGTTCAGCGGCGGCGCGGATGCGATCGTCTCGTCGAACACATTTCCGTCTTTGACGCTGATCGATCCGGAAACGCTCGATTTCGAGATGAGTGTGGATGGCTACACATCGGCTGGCGGACTGGGTGGCCCTGCGATCCTCCCGTTGTCGCTGGCGAAGATGTCCCAGATGACGCAGGCGTTCCCTGACAAGAGTTTCTCCGGCATCGGCGGCATCTCCAACTTCGACCATGCCCTCAACTACTTCGTCCTCGGATGCGGCACCGTTCAGGTGTGCACCGCTGCGATGCTCGATCACGCGATCGGCCCGAATGTGATCAGGGAGCTCAAGCAGGGCATGTCGGATTTCCTGGAGCGCCACGCCGATCGCGGCTGGAAGACTTTGGAAGATTTCCGCGGGATCCGCCGCGACCGCATCGTCCCGCAGTCCCAGATCAAGCGACCCGACGCCGCGGACTATCACGGCGGCCACGATGCGGAAGTGCCCGAAGGGTATGCAAAGGTACCGAGTTGAAAGCAAGCGATCCTGCGAGGGTCGTGTCATCCTGAGCGATCGTGTCATCCTGAGCGAAGCGAAGGATCCCCCGAAGACTTGCGGTATCTCCTCGAGGCAGGGGATCCTTCGCTTCGCTCAGGATGACACGGACGGCACGCACCGCTCAGGATGACACGATTGGCGCAGAGCAATGGGAACGAAACAATTTTGGGTTTACATGATGTCGAATCACTGGCACAACGTGCTTTACGTCGGCGTTTCAAACTCACTGGAGCATCGCGTCACACAACACAAAGCGGGCCTCGTTCCGGGTTTTACGAAGAAATACAACACAAACGAGCTCGTCTACTTCGAAGAGTTCACAGAGATCACTCTCGCGATACGACGTGAGAAGCAGCTCAAGAGCTGGACACGTGCGAAGAAGAATGCACTGGTAGAAGCAATGAACCCGGACTGGAAAGATCTTGCGCAGGACCTGAACGAGAGCATCTACCGGTGTCATCCTGAGCGCAGCGAAGGATCCGCCGGCACGTAAGGCAACCGTCAGTAGGGAGGGGATCCTTCGCTGTGCTCAGGATGACACGCATGAACTTCACTTAGGATGCAACGACCGAGGACTCAATGACCGACACTGTCGACAAACACAAAGAACACATCTGGCCCTGCGCGGCGACGTATTACGAGAAGCCGCTCGTCATCGATCGTGGCGAGGGAATGCACGTCTACGACGACGAAGGCAAACGCTACCTCGACTGCTTCGGTGGCGTGCTCACCGTCTCGGTTGGCCACTGCAACCCTGAAGTCACGAAGGCGATCACCGAGCAGGTAAACAAGGTTGTACACACCTCCACCCTCTACGTGAACAAGCCGCAGGCGGATCTCGCTGAGAAACTGGCGGAGATCGCGCCTGGCAAGCTGAAGAAGAGCTTCTTCACGAACAGCGGCACGGAAGCCGACGAGACGGCGATCGTCCTGGCGCGTATCTACACGGGACGCCAGGAGATCATCGCGCTCCGCCATTCGTACCATGGCCGTTCGATGCTTTCGATGAGTCTCGGCGGGCATTCGACATGGCGCCACGGCGGATCGTCCATCGCCGGAATCAAACATGCCCACGCTCCGTATTGTTACCGCTGCCCGTTCAACAAGGAGCCGTCGTCCTGCAATCTCGAATGCGCAAAAGACGTCGAGGAGATCATCCAGACGACGACCGAGGGCCAGATCGCGGGATTCATCGCGGAGCCGATTCTGGGAGTGGGCGGATTCATCACGCCTCCGAAGGAGTACTTCAAGGTCGTCACCGACATCGTCAGGCGCTACGGCGGCATCTTCATCGCCGACGAAGTCCAGACGGGCTGGGGACGTACCGGGGACAAGTGGTGCGGCATCGAGCACTGGGACGTCGAGCCAGAGATCATGACGTTCGCAAAGGGCATGGCGAATGGATCGCCGGTCGGCGCGACGATCGCGACT
>JBGSYJ010000225.1:0-5704 GCA_041750915.1 Thermoanaerobaculia bacterium
GGGCGGTGGCTCCCTTCAAAGGCCCCCTCCCAGATCCCTCGCTCGACGCTCGGGATGACACTCGCGCGACTAATTCACAGCCTCTGAGCGAAGCTCAGGATGCCAGCCTGGTCCATTTCCGATATTCGACAACCGACACGACCGTGTAAAACAGCGGATAGAGCAGCGAGCCCCACAGCAACCACGGCGGGGTTATCGGATAGGTCCTCAGCATCGCGATCGCCATCACGAGCCAGACAAAGGCTCCAAGGAGAATGGGGAGCTTCCACCGCGGTGGCGCAAGGTTGGGATAGATGAACCCGATCGGGAGAAGGGTCAGGACTGCCAGCACGATCAGAATGACGGCGTTCGGCCACGGCCCGAACTGGTGGGCGAGAATCCCCAGATAGAGGGCGACGATGTTCCAGTAGGAGGGAAAGCCGAGAAAAAAACCTCCCTTCTCGTCTTTCGCACCCACGTTCGCGAAGCCGAGAAGGCTGGCGATGAGTGGGGCGGCAACGAAGAGCAGCACCGGCCGGGGCACCCATTCCATCTTCGCCACGAATAGAAGCGGGAGAAACGTGAACGTCAGATAGTCGACGATGTCGTCGATCTTCCGCCCGTCGATCTCGGGCGCGAACTTTTTCACATCGAAACGGCGGGCGAGCGGGCCGTCTGTAGCATCGACGAGAACGGCTGCTGCGAGCCAGATGAATACCATTCGCGGATCGGTCCGGACAGCCGCGATCTCCAGCGCAGCCAGCAGCGCGAAGAGAACTCCCGACGCGGTGTAAACATGGACGCTCAAGGCCCGGGCACGCTCCGCGGAGAAGCGCGTCACGTCAGTCATCCTTCGGCCGGTCGTCGCCGTTCGCCGCAGCTTCAGCCTGCTTCTCGAGCTTTTCTTCGGCTTCCTCTTCGTCTCCGGGCTTCTTTTCGGTTTCCGGCTGCTCGGATGCGGCCCGCGAATCGTAGAGAAGTTCTATGAAGATCGGGAAGTGGTCCGAACCAATCGCCGGGAGACGCTGAAGGTCGATGAGCTTGAATTCGTTCGAATGAAACACATGGTCGAGTGGGTAACGGAACATCCGGCTCTTCGCGCTGAAGCTGTTGTAGAAGCCCCTGCCATGCCGTGGATCGAGGAGCCCGCTGAGCCGCAGAAACAGCTCGCTGGTCGGCGACCATGCGACGTCATTCAGATCGCCGGCAACGATGGTCGGACGATTGGGATGAACGCCAATCTCACGTCCCACAAGCACGAGTTCGGCATCTCGCGGAGCTGAAGGCATCTCGCGGATCGGCTCGGGAGGGCGAGGATGAAGGGCGTAAAAGAAAACCTCTTTACCGCCCTTCAGCCGGATACGCGTGTGGACGGAAGGAATGTCGTCCTGCACGAGAAACTTCACTTCGGGCTCAATCAACTCGAGGCGGGAGAAGACTGCGATTCCGTAAAAGTTGTCGAGCGGATGCCGGACGATGAATGGATACTGCTCACCGAGGACTTCGAGTGCATCCATCCAGGCCTGATCGTTCTCGACAACGAGGACTACATCAGGATTCTGCCTTTTGACGAGCTCGAGCAGCCGGTCATATTCACGATTGTCCATGAGGACATTCGACACGAGGAGGGAGAGCCGGTTAGTCCGCTCAACCGATTCATTCAGTCCGTCGGTCGAGGCTGCCTGCACGCGTCGACGCGCGAGGGGTGTGTAAGGAAAGATCTTCCAGGTTTGCCAGGCGGCCGTCGCCGCTCCTGCCACGATCATCGCGATCTCGGCAGGAGCACCCTCGAAAAAGAAGATCGCGTAAAGAACTGTCGAAAGGAGTGACACTGCGGCAATCTGGACTCGCGGAAAATCCCACAGCCTGAAGAGCCAGTGGGGGCTCTGAACCAAGCTCGCGAGCGTTCCGGCAGTCATCAGAATCGAGGCGGAGGCGAGAAGGACACGCAGCAGTGCAATCATGGGCCAGTCAGGGTACATTAGTTCGGGGACCAATGATGACCACCAACAGTGCGCAGCAACTCATCTATCAGGCGGCATTGCTCGTCGAGGAGGAAGCGTTCGATCAGGCGCTGGCCCTGCTGGGCGACGCGATCGATCTGGCGACGATGGCGTCCCGGACGATCGAGCTGATCCAGGCCCGGAGCCTCCTTGGGGAGATCCTCCTGAACATAGAACGCGAAGGGGAAGCTGCCGAAGAATTCAAGTCTGTTCTCGAGCTGAGCGAGTCGGATGACATCGACCCGGACCAGGTGCGCGAGGAGGTCGAGACCGCGCACCACTGGCTCGAGGAGCTGGCCCATCCCGAGAACTGAGCCATACGGGCACGTGAGTTGCTGAGGACGTTTGCCTCACCAACAAACGGAGGAAGTATGGACCTGCTCACCTGGATCATTGTCGGCCTCATCGCCGGCGTTCTCGCCTCGCTCGTCATGGGCGGCACCGGCTACGGAATCATCGGCGACATCATCATCGGAATCGTCGGAGCGTTCGTCGGTGGATGGCTGTTCAGCCAGCTCGGCGTCAGTACGCCGTTTGGAGGACTTGCAGGAACGATTTTCGTCGCCTTCATCGGCGCGATCGTGCTGCTCTTCGTGCTCCGGCTGATACGCGGAGGGGGAACGCGTCGCGCGTAACTCGCCTGTCCGGAAAGGCCGCCAGTAAGGGCGAGCGGAAAGCCGGCGAGCAAAGCGCCACCACCCAGATCCCTCGCTCGACGCTCGGGATGACACTTCCACTACTCCGGCGACGGTGTTCGGATCAATGGCTCGACTCTGCTGAAGAACTCGTGCGCAATGCGGGCGCCTGCGAGCTCGGCAGGTCCCGCGTCCTCAGCGATCATACCGATCGCGATGCGCGGAGCGTCGGCCGGGGCGAACGCCAGTATTAAGGAGTCGAAGCCTCCGGCGGCGTCACCGGCAGTTCCCGTCTTCATCGCGATCGCCAGACCGGGAACGAGAGCGCGCCGTCCGGTTCCCCTCTCGCTGTCGACCACGCGTTTCATGGTTCCTACGATCGCGCGGGTCGATTCAGCGCTGGCGATTCGCCGTGCGGTTAGGCGGTCGCTCGACGGCAACGGATCGCCGAGAATCGAGCGGCGTTCACGAAGAATCCGGGGATCAACCATCGCGCCGCCGTTTGCGAGCGCGGAGGCGATGATCGCAATGTGCAGGGCGTTCATCGTTTCCTGCTCGAGCCCGATCGACAGGTTCGCAAGATCATAGTCTCCGGCCGGAAGCCCTTTCGTTGCGCCGAGGGGCACGCTGAAGATGCCGAGATCGGCTGAACCGTCGAAGCCTGCCGACCGCAGGAACTCCAACAGCTTCTCGCCGCCAAGTTTCATCCCCAGATTTCCAAACGCGACATTGCACGAGACGGCCATCGCTTCACCCATATCGGCGAGCGTTCCGTGTCTGGCCCAGTCAAAAAACTGCCGTCCTTCGATTGCGACCCAACCCTCGCATCGCAGGGGAAAGTGCTCCTGCAGCTGCACTCCCGCCTCGAGCGCTGCGAGGCCGGTGAGAACCTTGACGACCGATCCCGGTTCGGACATTCCGGCGAACGCGAGATTCGAGCGTGCACCGCCGCCGCTGTTGCTGGCGACTGCGAGGATGGTGTTGTCCGTAATGTCGATCGCAACGAGTGCGCCGCGAAATGATCCCAGCGACTCGACGGCGATGCGCTGGATCTCGGAGTCCAGGGTCGTCTCGAGCGACGCATTCGTTCCGAGCGTTTCGATGTGATGCTCAAACGTGAGCGCGCCTCCCTCGCGATCGATCAGCAGGCTGAAGTCACGATTGACCGCGACGAGATCGCTGTTCGCGATCACCCACGTCGCAATCGTCTTGCCCGACCGATCGATCACCAGGGGAAACGTCCCCTGCTTCCGCTGCTCGATCGCGGTCCGGAGGGTGGTGTACTTCTGGCTGTCGACGTCGTCCGGGTCGATCGCGTCGAACGTCGTCGTCGCCTCGGGGAGCCGGTCCATTCCGAGCTGAGCCGCCGCGCGGTACAGAGCCATTTGCGCGCCTTCAAACCGCTGCCTCGCGACAGAGTCGAACTGGAGGAACTCCCGGTACCGCCCAACCGAAACGAGCCGCTCCGCAACCTGTTCCTTGCTCACCAGTGGCCACAGCTGTGGCTCATGGGCCGAGAGCCGTGAAAGGCGATCTGCTGCAGCGGGATCGCCGCGCTCGAGCAGAACCGCGGCCAGAAGGGTGTCGTAGTCAGCCGCCCGGAGCCGCAGCTTCGACCAACGGTTCAACGATCGGAGAGCGGAATCGCCGTCTCCGGCAAGCCAGGCATCGCGCGCCCCGCGGACCGGCTGCCCCACCGCCAGATAGACGGCAGCCAGCAGGAGCACGAGCAACCAGAGAATGATGTGAGCGCGTCTGGCGAAATCATGGTTCGAGTCAGTCATTGAGAGGAGCGACCACGCGCAGCTCGACGCGGTCAAAGCGCGAAATCTGCAAGATATCTGCCGCGCTTCCGTTCCTTGTCGAGATTTCCAGGGTGCCAGCGGAGCCCGCGATCACAAACGACCCTTCACCCGCGTCTGCGTAATTTCGAGCGACCTGCGAGATGGCGGTTGAGCCGATCTTCACTTCGATCACTTTCGCGTTCTGCGCGAGTGAGGCATCGAGATCGGATATCGCATTCCCGAATCGGTCGATGGCGACGATCGTGCCCCTCCAGACTTCGCCGTCCAGCCTAGGATTTTCATAGGGGAGTTTCTCGATCTGATCGGCGGAGATCGCAGAACCGAGCTCGTCAAGAACCGTACCGCTGGCAAGCGCGGCCGCTACCGGGGCGAACCTGTCACGCCCGTGAAACGTCGAACCACCGCCGGGGAGAAACAGGCTCTCGTTCTCAACGGAGCGGATCAGGGCGTCCTCCCGGATCACAAGCGAGAGCAGGCCGTTGTCAGGGGCGAGCAGCGTGTGTCCGTCCTGCCGGACAGCCAGAATTCTCCGCGCCGACCCCACACCCGGATCGACCACACAGATGAAAATCACCGACTGCGCAGCGCCGCCGAAGGCCGGCATGATTGAACGGAGAAAGTATGCAGCGCCGAAGACATCGAAGGGCTTGATGTCGTGCGTCAGATCGATGACGGGAGCATCGCAACGCGTCACGATGACTCCCTTCATAGCAGCCGCGTAAGGGTCCCGGCTACCGAAGTCGCTGAGCAGCGCAATCAGTGTCATGGAATCTGCACATCGTATACTTCGCCTCTCGAGAATGAAAACGTTTGCCACGCGCCCGCCGCCTCGAAACCGCCTCCTGATTTTCGCCCGTGTTCCGGAACAGGGACGGGTAAAATCGAGGCTCGCCCGTGAGCTGGGCGAAGCACGGACTCTCGAGCTTTACGAGGCGATGGTCAGCGATCTTCTCGCGTCGATCGGCAGCGCCTCCTTTGATCTCGAGATTGAAGTGCTCTGGACAGGAAGTGAGGAAGTGTCCGGCTCGCTTCTGGAGCGCCATTTCGGCGATCGACCTCTGGCGAGGCAGGCAGGAGAAACGCTCGGCGACCGGCTGGCCGTCTCCTTCGGCGAACGCATCTTCTTTCACCGCGCAGAGAAGGTGATCGCCATCGGAACGGACGATCCATCGCTCACCCGTGAGGCAGTCGAAAGGGCGTTCCTCCTGCTCGACAGCTGCGACTGGGTGATCGGTCCGGCAGAAGACGGCGGTTACTACCTCATCGGCTGCCGCGCTGCGTC
>JBGSYJ010000226.1:0-9930 GCA_041750915.1 Thermoanaerobaculia bacterium
ACAAAGGCGCAACACTCGCTTCCAGCCGGGCGCCACCCTTTGCTGGACAGGATTTGGACCTGTCAGGTCCTCTTCGATCGGTTTCAGTCGCTGTTGCTCTCGACTTCCTCCTTTCCACGGCTTCGTGTCGTACCGAGGGATCTCCGGCGGTAGTACATTCGTAATTCGTGGATGGCCGCAGGGTGTGACGGAAGTTCATAGGCAGCTATGTACCATCGCCGGAGATCCCTCGCCCCTCCCGCCCGCACGACCAGGCTCGGGATGACACTTCCGCGACAGTTCGCAGCCCCTCAAGGGGGTACCTTCGGCTTACTCGAGGCATCAGGAAGGCAGGCTATCCACGCGCTTTGACCGTTCCCGGGTGAAACCGGAGCGGCAGCGCGTTAGAATGCGCGCTCATGTCCCGCCTGTCGTTTCAGACATTGATCTCCACCCTCCAGGGCTTCTGGGCCGAGCGCGGCTGCGCCATCGAGTACCCGATGGATCTCGAAGTCGGCGCCGGCACGATGCATCCTGCGACGTTTCTGCGTGTTCTCGGTCCCGAACCGTGGAAAGTCGCCTACGTGCAGCCATCACGACGGCCGGCAGACGGCCGGTTCGGTGACAACCCGTTCCGGCTCTACAAGCATTACCAGCTCCAGGTCGTGCTCAAGCCCTCACCACTCGAGGTGCAGGATCTCTATCTCGACTCTCTCCGCGCGATCGGACTCGACCTCACGCGCCACGATGTTCGCTTCGAGGAAGACAACTGGGAGTCTCCGACCCTCGGCGCGTGGGGTATGGGATGGCAGGTGCTGCTCGACGGAATGGAGATCAGCCAGTTCACATATTTTCAGCAGGCTGGCGGAATCGATCTTTCTCCCGTCACTGCGGAGATGACGTACGGGCTCGAGCGCCTGACGATGTTTCTTTCACGAAGCAGCTCGGTTTACGACATCGAGTGGGGCGGCGGATTCGGCTATGGTTCGATCCGCAAGCAGGAGGAGTTCGAGTTTTCGAAGTACTACTTCGAAGTGGCTGGCGTCGAGCTGCACTGGAAACTCTTCGACAGTTACGAAGACGAAGCGAAGCGCTGTCTCGAACAGAAGCTCGTTCTTCCGGCGTACGACTGGACCCTGAAGTGCTCGCACGTCTTCAACACGCTCGATGCACGCGGTGCCGTTTCGGTGACCGAGCGCGTGGGAGTGATCAAACGGGTGCGCGACCTTGCGGTTCAGTGCGCCGGCACCTATCTCGAAGCAAGGCGGGCTCTCGAGTTTCCGCTTCTCACCGGCGCCGCGCGCGATGCCTGGCTCGCGAGCCTTCCTTCGGAGGAGCGCGAATGAGCGCCGGAACCAGATCGTATTTCGTCGAGATCCTGACCGAGGAGATTCCGGCATGGATGCTCCCGCCACCCGGCATCGAGAAGGAGCTCCTCGACATCTATGCAACGGATCTCGGCATCGGAAAGACGGAGGCCTCGACGCTGCTCACCATCGGAGCAACGTCGCGAAGGATCTATTTCCGGATGGCAGGGCTCCCTGAGAAGCAGGAGGACCACGACGAAGAGGTCAAAGGTCCGCCGCGGAAAATCGCGTACACCGCAAACGGGGAAGCAACTCCGGCGCTCATCGGCTTCCTCAAGAAGAATCAGGCTCGCATCGAAGATCTGCCTCCGCAGGAGGCTGGCGATGAGTACATCCGGATCCGGCGAACGGTTCCGGGCAAGTCAATTGAAGAGATTCTCGCTGCCAGAATTCCGCGGATCATCGAAGGCGTCCGCTGGCCGAAAGCAATGCGATGGGGGAAGGGCGAGCGGTCGTGGATCCGCCCGATTCACAGCGTCATCTCGGTGCTGGACGGCGCGCCCCTCCCCATCGAGATACTCGGCGTTGTGTCAGGCACCAGAACGAAGGGCCACCGCATCCTTTCGACGGGCAGCGTCGAGGCGACCTCGTACGAGCAATACGTCGAGTCTCTCGGCGAAGCGCACGTTGTCGTGGATCCGGTGATCCGCGAGTCGATGATGCGGCAGCGCTCCCTCGGACTGGCCGCTCAGATTGGCGGCGTTCCGGCGGATGACGAAACCATCTGGAGCCAGTGGCGCTATCTCACGGAGTTCCCCGGTGTCGTGAGATCCGAATTCGATGAAGTGTTTCTCCAGCTTCCGGAGGAAGTGCTCATCACGGTCATGCGGGTGCACCAGAAGCAGCTTCCCGTCATGAAAGACGGCAGGATCTCGAGCTCGTTTCTCGCAGTGATGGACCTGACGGACGATCATGACGGGAACGTCGCGAGCGGAAACGCGTTCGTCACAAACGCACGTTTTGCAGACGCCCGGTTCTTTTACGAAACGGATCGAAAGCGAAAGCTCGAAGACCGGATTCAGGACCTCTCGCACCTTCAGTTTCAGGAGAAGCTGGGCGATTACTCCGCCAAGACGGCCCGCATCGTTCAGATCGCCCGGCGCGTCCTCGAAGAGTCGGCAGCGAAGGCGACACGACAGGCGGTCGAGATTGCGGCGCGATTGTCGAAAGCCGACCTGATGACCGACATGGTCAGGGAGTTCACCGAGCTTCAGGGAAAGATCGGCGGAATCTACGCGCGCGAGGAAGGCCAGCCCGAGGAGATCTGGACTGCGATCTATGATCACTACCTTCCGCTCGGAGCTGAGGGCGCGCTTCCCCGCAATGTTACCGGCGCGATCGTCTCCGTTGCGGACAGGATCGACACGTTGTGCGGCTTCTTCCTCCTCGGCATGAAGCCCACCGGCTCGAAGGATCCGTTCGCGTTGCGAAGGTCCGCTCAGGGAGTCGTGCAGATTCTTGCGAATCGGAACGCGTGGGATCTCGCGATCCCGCTCGAGAGCCTGGTGCACATCGGACTCGACTCTCACAACGCGGACGTGACGGCGTCGCGCGCCGCGAGCACGGAGATGCTCGAGTTCTTTTCCGAGCGCGTGCGCACTCTCTTCGAAAGCGCGCCACACGAGCTGGCCTACGACGAAGTCGCCGCGGTCATGGCTTCGGGCTGGAGCAACTCGATCACAGACGCGCTCGATCGCGCGAAGGCGCTGCGCGACATTCGCGATCAGCGCAGCTTCCTCTCCATTCTCGATTCGGCAAAGCGCATTTCGAACATTACTGCAAACGCCGGGAGCTCTGCGGTAGACAGATCTGCGCTTCTCGAGCCGGCCGAAAAGCGGCTCGCAGATCTTACACACCTGGTGCGAGAGCAGATCGATGAGCTGGTCGCGCAGCGGCGTTACCGTGAAGCGCTCGAGGCATTCGCGGCGATGGCTCCCGAGCTCGAAAGTTTCTTCAATGAAGTGCTCGTCATGGTGGACGATCCCGCGATCCGTGAAAATCGGATGGCTCTGCTTCAGCAGGCTGGCGGATCGGTAAGGATGATCGCCGATGTCACAAAGATCGTGATCGACCGCAGCGACTACGCCACGGGAAAGAAGGGATGACACCTCTGCGGCGCCAGGCTCGCCGGGTCACTCCCGTCGGGTGGTCACTGGCCGCCATCATCGCGCTGTCGCTCGGTTCGGTTTCGTGCGGGAAAGAAGATCGCACGGCTCCCGACGGGCCTGTTGCGACCGCCGAGTCGTCGCAACCTAATCTCCTGACGCTCGAGCGGGGAGCCGTCATCACGAGCCGGACTGGAGAGCTGAGGCTGGACGCTTCGGCCCTGCTCGCCATCGATGAGGATGCATTGTCTGCCTGGGTCACGCCACCGAAGGATCCGGCCCAGACGATGGTGATCGCACTGCCCACTTCCAGCCGCATCGATCAGATCGGAGTTGCAATCGTCCGCGGCGAGTCACCTCGCGCCGTCCGGTTCGAGAGCTCCACCGATGGGGAAACGTTCGTTCCACTCGGGACGATTGAGGTGACCGATCCTGCCAGTCCCGCATTTCTGAACGTTACTCCATCCGTCGTGTCGACATTGCGCGTGACAATCGAGGAGGAAAGCGAGAAGACCGTTGCGCTTGCCATGCTTTCTGCGTCGGGAACGGAAGCCGCTCCGTATGTACGGCCCGTTCTCAACGGGACATGGAGAATCTCCGGCGTGCAGGCAACCTTTGCTCAAGAGGGAACTCGCGTTGTAGGAACTCTGGCGACGGATCCTCCGACGCATATCGACGGCGCCTGGGCGAATCGCACGATTCGTTTCATCTACGGACGGGGAAATGAAATCGGACTCGGCGCAATCTCCGTGAGTCCCGACGGTCAGTTTCTGAACGGCATGCCGTGGTATCACATCATCACTCCCATCCACGTCGCCCCCGTCTGGTTCGGCGAGAGGGTCGGAGACGATTCGCAGGTTGGTGACATCCGGGTGAGGGATCTCTGGCTCGATCGCGAGGGCAGCGTCGCGCTGTTCGGAATCTCCTTTGATGAAGATGGGGGAGTCCGGGAAGACGAGAGCGAAGAGACGCTCGGGTGGCTGACGGACCAGCTTTCGCGATCCGGAGAACGCGGCTTCTCGATCGTCAGGCGGGTACTGGAGCCCGGTGAAACAGATCCTGCGCGCGTCCGGGCGAAGGCGCAGCTGGACTCTCTCCGTTCCGTGCTCGCCGCCCGCGGCGTCGATGTTGCACGGGTTCCCTTCGAGGTGATGGGTACCGAGGGCCTCGATCATATCCCGCAGAAACGTCTCGAACGTGAGATGCTGACCAGCGTAGTTCTGCGTGCAAACAGAGCGAATCAGAAGGCCCGTTAGGCAGGGCGCATCACATTCTCGAATGCGAACCGACGGAGATGAAGATCGCATGACTCAATTCGTTCACTACTTTGGCGATGGCCATGCCGACGGGCACGGCGGGATGAAAGATGTACTCGGAGGCAAGGGAGCAGGCCTTGCCGAGATGACACGGATCGGCGTTCCTGTTCCCGCAGGCTTCACGATCTCCACGGTTGCGTGCATTCACTATTACAAGAACGGCGAGACGTTTCCCGCTTCGCTGGACGCTGAAGTCGGGACGAATCTCGCGAAGGTCGAGAAGAGTGTAGGCAAACGTTTTGGTGATCCGGAACGTCCACTACTCGTCTCGGTACGCTCCGGAGCGCGCGCGTCGATGCCCGGGATGATGGACACGATCCTCAACCTCGGGCTCAACGACGATACCGTCGAAGGTCTCGCACGCTCGTCCAGTGATGAGCGCTTCGCTTTCGACTCCTACCGACGTTTCATCCAGATGTACTCGAACGTCGTGCTCGGAGTCGACCATCACCGATTTGAAGCGCTGCTTTCCGGGCTGAAAGAATCTCTCGGCGTGCAGACGGATCCGGAGATCCCGGCGGACGGCCTTCGCAAGCTGGTCGTTTCTTACAAAGAGCTCGTGCAGTCCGCGACAGGCGAGGCGTTCCCTCAGGACGTCGAGAAGCAGCTCTGGGGGGCGATCGGAGCCGTGTTCAGTTCCTGGAACAACACGCGCGCGGTGACCTACCGTCGCCTGAATTCGATTCCCGACGAGTGGGGCACTGCGGTGAATGTGCAGTCGATGGTGTTCGGCAACATGGGATCCGATTGCGCAACGGGAGTTGCATTCACGCGCAATCCGTCCACGGGAGAAAGGCGCTTCTATGGCGAGTACCTCCCGAACGCACAGGGCGAAGACGTCGTCGCCGGAATCCGCACACCGTACCCGATCTCGCGCGAGCAGGATGCGGAGCACATCGAGGCTTCGCTTGAAGAGTCGATGCCGGAGGTGTACGGACAACTCGTCGAGGTCTACAAGAAACTCGAATCGCACTATCGCGACATGCAGGACATCGAGTTCACAGTCGAATCAGGCAAGCTCTATCTGCTGCAGACGCGCACTGGAAAGCGGACCGGCTTCGCCGCGGTGAGGATCGCCTGCGACATGGTCGAAGAAGGACTGATCGACTCGACCGAGGCGGTATCACGCGTGGAACCGGGACAGATCATCCAGTTGCTCGCGCCGGTTTTTGACTCCGATGCCCGCGACGAAGCCGTGAGACAGGGCCGTGTACTGGCGCGCGGCCTCGCTGCGGGCCCTGGAGCGGCCGCAGGCCGGATCGTCTTCACGGCCGAGCGTGCAGTCGAATTGGCGAAAGGAAGCGATCCGGTGATCCTGGTCAGGATCGAAACCTCTCCCGAGGATATCGCCGGCATGCATGCAGCGGCCGGCATTCTCACGTCCCGCGGTGGACTGACATCCCACGCGGCAGTCGTCGCGCGGGGAATGGGAAAGCCCTGCATCGTCGGATGTTCACCGCTGAAAATCGACTATGGCCGTTCCCAGATGCGGGTGGATGGATTCACCCCGCTGGATGAAGGCGACTGGATCGCCATCGACGGTACGAGCGGTGAGGTCATCACGGCACGCCTGCCAACCCGTTCGTCCGAGATCATGCAGGTCCTGGTCGAGGGGAGCATGGAGCCGGAGGATTCGCAGACCTACCGGAACTTCAAACAGATCATGGAGTGGACCGACGGTCTGCGCACGATGGGTGTGCGGACGAACGCGGACACGCCGGAGGACGCACGGGTTGCCAGACTGTTCGGCGCGGAAGGTATCGGACTCTGCCGCACCGAGCACATGTTCTTTCGCGAAGACCGGATTCTCGCCGTTCGCGAGATGATTCTCGCTCGCGATGAGAAGGGAAGACGAGAGGCGCTCGCGAAGCTGCTGCCGTTCCAGCGCGAGGACTTTGAAGGCATCTTCCGTGAGCTGTCCGGACTTCCGGTGACGATCCGGCTCCTCGATCCGCCGCTCCACGAGTTCCTCCCGCAATCCGAAGCGCAGATCTCGTCCCTTGCGCGAGACATGAGCTGGGGATTCGTCGAGCTCCGCGCGAAAGTGAACCAGCTTCATGAATCGAATCCGATGCTCGGCCACCGCGGCTGCCGACTCGGCATCACGTTCCCCGAGATCTATGAGATGCAGGTGCAGGCGATCTTCGAAGCGGCTTGTGCGGTGAAGAATGAAGGCATCGACGCCTGCCCCGAGGTGATGATCCCGCTGGTAGGAACCGTCGCAGAGCTGGCGATCACACGCGAGATGGTGGAACGGATCGCCGGTGAGACGTTGAGAAACGCCGGTGTCGACATGCCCGTCATCGTCGGTACGATGATCGAGATTCCCAGAGCCGCGCTCGTCGCGGACAAGCTAGCCGAAGTCGCGGCCTTCTTCTCATTTGGTACGAACGATCTGACGCAGTTGGCGTTCGGCTATTCGCGCGATGACGCGGGAACGTTCCTGCCGGAGTACGTCGAGAAGAAGATTCTGCCGATCGACCCGTTCGTATCGATCGACCAGGAGGGTGTAGGCCAACTCGTCAGGATGGGAACAGAACGGGGACGCGGAGCGAGCCCCGAACTGAAGGTGGGTATCTGCGGCGAGCATGGCGGAGATCCGGAATCGATCTTCTTCTTCAGAGAGTGCGGCCTCGACTACGTCTCTTGCTCACCGTACCGAGTTCCCGTCGCCCGACTCGCCGCAGCTCAGGCAGAGCTGGAGAGAAAAGCCTCGGAAGCGTAGCGTCACCTGAGAACCACGATGCGTGTCATCCTGAGCGAAGCGAAGGATCCCCTGAAGACTTGCCGTATCGCCTCAAAGGAAGGGGATCCTTCGCTTCGCTCAGGATGACACTGTGTGCACTCCTAGGTTCAGGCTCACTAGTCCCCTTCGACGATCGCTTCTTCCTTCTTGTCCTTGTTTCGGTGGTAGAGCCAGACGAGGCCCGCGATCACGAGAAGACCGATCAGGCCGTACTTCTCGGCATGTGCGGCGCGGCCGAGAATCGTTCCGACGGCCGCACCGAAGTAGTAGCCCAGCAACGCGATGACGATCGACCAGCTCAGGCAGCTGATCGCGATGTAGGTGACGAATTTGTAGAAAGGGATCCGCGACATCCCCACGATAATTGCGCAGCTGATGCGTACGCCGTAGAGATACTGCGAAGCGAGAATCGTTGGGGCTCCGTACCTTTCGAAAAGCCGGACGCCCTTTCCCACGTGCTTTCCGATGCGCGGGTACTTCTCCAGGATGCCGACTCCCCGCGAACGGCCAAGCCAGAACCAGAGCAAGTGTCCTGACATCGAACCAGCGAAAGCGGCCAGGACAACCACGGGAAGCAGAAGATAGCCCTTCTCCGCAAAGAATCCCGCGAGGAGCAGCAGGGTCTCGCCCTCGAGAAATGTCCCCAGAAATACGGCGAGATAGCCGAACCTCTCGAGCAGGTTCTCAGCAGTCATCAGCGAGCCCGTCGTTGCGCAGCAATCACTCCTCCGAAAAAAGAAAGACCCCACATATCGTGGGGTCCATCATTATCATGCATGAGGAAACGTCAGGTGCGACGGCTGCGCAGCCAGCGATAGCCCATCAATGCGAGCATCGGCGCCGTAAACATCCAGCCGAGCCGGCGGGTCGCCAGGGCCGCGAGGCGATATTTCATGAAGTTCTTGATGATGTTGAGCATGCCCACCTCCAGAAGTTTTGTCGGTATTTCTTCTGCAATCGGCAAGCCACCTATTCTCTACGCTAAATGACGCATAGCACGTATCTTACGGGACAAAATCTCCCCCGCTCCCCTGAACGTAACGTAAGAGAATCCTCCGAGAAAGAGAAGGAGAAACGGCATGGAGGCGAACTGCCCGGCCAGCGCCATCCCTGCGATCGCCGAAACGAAGAAAAGAGCGAGCAACCCTTCGGCCACGGGCAGGTGTGGCGCCGTTCCGAGGGAGCCGGGAGTGGGGCTGCTCCCCTGTTTCGGAGTCCTGTGAAAGACCCCACCCCTGAAGAAGAGCCCCTCCAGTACCGCCGCTGAGTTCCGTACCGAGAGGCCGACGCCGATCGGGAGCACCCAGAGCAGATCGCGCAATCGCACGCGCCTGCCGATCCGCCGCTGG
Source organism: Thermoanaerobaculia bacterium (assembly GCA_041750915.1). Lineage (GTDB taxonomy): Bacteria > Acidobacteriota > Thermoanaerobaculia > Gp7-AA8 > Gp7-AA8 > JBGSYJ01. The sequence continues at coordinate 8,863 of JBGSYJ010000226.1, forward strand.
CCGGCCAGATAGAAGATCAGCACCGGGACCGTCGACAGGGAGAAAAGCGCCACATCGAGGAGTAGCGTCCAAGCGAGACCCGAGGCCTCGCGGATCAGCATCGAGGGAACCAGCAGCAACGCCAGCAGCAGGGTCATCGGATACGCTGCATTGCTCGTCAGGTGAAAAAACGCCTCGATCCGAATCCTCCACGGAAGTCGAGACGAAAGGATCCGAGGCAGAAGCTTACGAGCAGTCTGCACAGAACCCTTCACCCAGCGATATTGCTGCTCCTGGAAGCCGTTGAGCGACGCGGGGACCTCGGCGGGTACGGTCACTGACGGCAGAAAGACGAACTTCCATCCTGCGAGCTGCGCGCGATACGACAGGTCCAGATCCTCGGTTACCGTCGAAGCGGACCAGCCGCCCGCATCGACGATCGCCTGGCGCCTCCAGATCCCTGCAGTCCCGTTGAAGTTGAAGAAGCGACCAGAGATGTGGCGCGCGGCTGATTCGATCGCGAAGTGCGCATCGAGATAGATGGCCTGCACGCGGGTCAGCGCGGAGTCGGTGCGATTCAAATGCTCCCATCGCGCCTGAACCATTCCCACTTCGGGATCGGCAAACCACGGAACCATCCGCAGCAGCAGGTCACGACATGGGACGAAATCGGCATCGAAGACCACGAGCAGTTCGCTGCTCGACTGTTTGAAGCCTGCGGACAAGGCACCCGCTTTGAATCCGGTTCGATCCGCGCGGCGGAGATGCTGGATCACCGCCCCGGAAGCACGAAGCTCCGCGATCCTGCGCGCCGCGAGCTCACTCGTGAAGTCGTTCGAGTCATCCAGCAGCTGGATCTCGAGCCGCCCCGGATACTCGAGCTGCGCCGCAGCATCGAGCAGTCTTTCGACCACGTGAGGCTCGTTGAAGACCGGAAGCTGAACGGTGACATCGGGCCAGAGTTGCTGTGGCGTCAACTCGAGAGTTGCGCACGAGCAAGTGTCATCCTGAGAATTAATCGCGCGAGTGTCATCCCGAGCGTCGAGCGAGGGATCTGGGAGGGGGTCTCCTAGAGGGAGCCACCGCCCA
>JBGSYJ010000227.1:0-5848 GCA_041750915.1 Thermoanaerobaculia bacterium
AACGATTCGTTGAACTCGAGACCCTTGAGGAGGTCGATCAGCGCGTCTTTTGATCCGCGACCCTGCGCGACCTGCCGTGGGCTCTTGCCCTTCAGTGCGGGGATGGAATCGTCGAGCCAGCGTTCGTAATACTGATTCTTGTACTGAACCGCCATCGCCTGGAACTTCGGGTCGGGCGGTGCGTCTTCGAGCTCCTCGGAAGGGGAGCGACTCGATGAGAGCGGATCCTCATGCGCGCGCGAATGGAACGGCGCGAACTCGCCGAGCGACTCTTCCAGCCGGCCGCGCATTTCATCGGCCCGGCGGATGGAGTTGGTCTCGACGTCGAAGCCATTTTCCCCGACCTCGATCCTCGCGACGACCGTGCGATCGTCCAGGGAGTCCGGTTCCGGACGCGCGAAGATGAACACGCTCTTCCGTCCTTCTTCCGGTTCCGACCACTCCATGGTGCCGATACGCCGCACCACTTCGTCGCGATCGGCTGGCCTGAAACGATACTGTTCTGTGGTGAATATGAATGGATCACCATCCGTATTCGCAAGGCGCCGTCCTTCAACCCTCTCGTACGCGTCGTCGATCGCATCCTCCCAGAGGTCGAGCAGGTCGCCGAATGCTTCGAGCCGCCGCAGCGTTTCCGGCGACACTTTTTTCCGCAGTTGAAAGCGCTGCCGGAAGGAGCGCACCGCCGCCGCGCCAGCCTGCGGATCGAGCGACACGGGATACATCCCGCAGATCAGTGACTCGCCTTCGAAGTCGACGACACGGGCGAGCATCGTGGAACGGGGGCTTGCCGTGCGGGATCCGGCGACCTCGTGCACGAATCTCCGCTCACCGGTCAGCAGGTCGGCGAGGTGCAGTCCGCGGCCGGCCTCGACCTCGACGACTTCCCACACGGAGAGCCATGCGCCTGCCTGCGCCTCGAGCCAGCCCCGCTCGATCGGTTTGAGGCGCCGCGACTCGGCCTCGAGGAACCATTCCACAAGCCTGCGTCCCTCGAAGTGCTCGCAGTACGCAAGCCACGCGACGGCGATCTGCAGCATCGTTTCCTCGGAGCCGAACATCTCCTCGATGACATCGCCGGCGTGGAAGCCGAAACGCTCGACGCCGAATGCAACGATCCGCACCGAGAGCCGGTTGTCGAGCTCGTGAAGCGGATGCTTCGCTGGCGCGTGCGTTGCCGCATCCTCGATTCCGAGGTGGCAGCGTTTGTATTTCTTTCCGCTGCCGCAGGGACACGGCTCGTTCCGTGCCACTTTGACCGGGGGCTGATCACGGAAGACCGGTTCTTCGTCGATGTCCTCTGCGAGATGCGAGAGGAACATGTCAGCGGCGGCATAGGGGGCAGTGATTGTCACAGTCACGTCATCATCGCCCGTGAACGACTCGCAGACTTCGTCCTCGGCGCCGGTTTCGAAAAACGATCCGTGACGTGCGAAGAACGCGCTGAAGCCTGCCGCGCATGCAGCCATGATCCGGTAATCGCGCTCATCGGGCACGATCGGCACCGAGTCCTGCATGATCAACAGGCTGGGGTAGGCCTTCGCACTGGCAACCGGCCACCGATGCGCCTTGATCTCACGGAGCATTGAGGGGGGTATGTACCGCTTTTTCTCGAATGAGAGTGAACGAACTTGAGGCTCTCCACTCCGCCTTCGCAGGCCGAGCCCTTCCACTTCGGATGGCTCGGGAGGAGCGATGACGAAGCCCTCGAAGGCCTCGACCGACCGGAAAAGAAGAAATCCGAAACTCTCGCCACCAGCGCCGATGACCGACAGACATGCGCCTTCGACGTCGAGCTCGGGGATGTCGATTCTGAGCACCTCCGAGTCGACCATTCGTCGCCAGGGAGACAGTCTGAACAGGATGCTCGACGCGGAGAACAAACGGCCGACGGTCTCGGGCGAGATCCCGCCCTCGAGATAGCTGGGCTCATCGTACGCGGCCAGAGACCTCTCGAACGCGGCGAAGGTCTCATCCAGTTCCGGTACGGGCGCGACGGTCACGGGTATGTCGATCGCGTTCCTCAGCTCGTCGGCAAGCCGTGGATCGGAAACGCGGATCCGGGAAGGCCGGCGGGGAGATCCCTCGCCCGGGTTTTTCATCGCATCTTCGAGCGACTGCACGAATGAGACAGGATCTCGCGGATCCTCAATCGTTGAACCGACGATGACGCCTCGCGGCAGTTCGAGCCACAGGAAAGCGTCAGGATGAATCAGCGAGCCGTCTTCGTGAACTATCGACTTCATCGAGTACCGACCGCCGAGCCATTCGAGGTCCTCTTGACGGTGAAAAGGAATGAGGGAGCGCATTCGCGGACTATGACGAGCGCCGAGGGTCGTCGTCAAGAGGGAAAGGACAGGCTAACGCTTGCTGGAATGAAGCTCAACAATCGCCTCTGATGAACAACCCCTACCAGGCAGGACGTGCAAGACTTGTCATCCTGAGCGCCAGCGAAGGATCAACTTGCGACGCTCCATCCCCGCAAGAAGATCCTTCGCTGGCGCTCAGGATGACACCTTGTTCCTATCTCGCCACATTGACGGTCCGTCATTCACCGGCTCGGGATGGCACTTGCGCTCGAGCGTGCGTGCGGCGCAAATCGATGTCTCGTAGCGGCGGATCGTCTCGCCGCGCTCGATTGCCGCAAGATGATCCTTCGCTGCGCTCAGGATGACAGCCTTTTCAGCTCGTGCCTGCGGGCACCGTCGGGGTTGTCGCTCCAGGTGTCGTACGTCTTTACGATTCGGAAGAGGCAGGGCCTGGGAAGGCCCTGCCACATGTTGCGGTCTCCATATGGGCGGGAGGGGCTCAGAACTCAGAACTCACAACTCACAACTGGGTGGGCTGGCGGTCGTGGGATGATTGGGGCATGATTCGAACGAAACGAAAGTCGCGGCGGAAACTTGTTGCGGTCACGGTTGGTCTGTCGGTCGCCGCGGTCGTCGTCGTGCTGCTCCGTTCCACGGACTGGCTTGCATCGCTGGGCGGGCGCGTCAAGGGGGATCGGCTCGAGCGCGCACGTGAATCTCCTCAGTATGGGGAATCGAAGTTTCGGAATCCGCAGCCGACGAAGATGGCCACCGGGTCGTTTGTCGAGATGGCGCGACGGCAGTTTCTCGGAGGCGAGCAGCGTGAGCCGCTGGGAACCATCCCCGTGGTTGCGAGAACGGCGAGCGATTACACCGCGCCGCCTGCCTCCGGCCTCCGCGCGACGTGGATCGGATGGTCTTCGGTGCTCGTCGAGATCGAGGGACACACTGTGCTCACCGATCCGATCTGGAGCGAGCGCTGTTCGCCCTCGACGCTCATCGGTCCGAAGCGTTTTCATCCGCCGCCGATGCCGCTGAGCGAGCTGCCGATGATCGATGCGGTGGTGATCTCACACGACCACTACGATCATCTCGACATGCCTGCGATCCGCGCACTCGCCGCGCGCGGCACGCACTTCGTCGTTCCGCTGGGGATCGGCGCGCATCTCGACGCCTGGGATGTGCCGGCGGCGCAGATTCATGAGCTGGACTGGAATGAGAGCTTCGATCTCGATGGGCTCGAGATCACGGCGACTCCCGCGCGTCACTACAGCGGCCGCAACCCGATCTACAAGGATGAAACGCTCTGGGCCTCGTGGGTGGTCAAGGGTGCGAAGCATCGCGTCTTCTTCAGCGGGGACAGCGGATACTCCGATGTGTTTCGCGCGATCGGCGCGGAGCATGGACCGTTCGATCTGACTCTGATCAAGATCGGCGCTTCGGATCCGACCTGGTCGGAGATTCATATGACGCCGGAGCAAGCCATTCAGACACATCATGATGTGCGCGGCCGCGTCCTTCTTCCCGTTCACTGGGCGACCTTCAACCTCGGGTTTCATGCGTGGCGTGAACCGGTGGATCGCGCGGTCGCGGCGGCCGAAATGTCTGATGCGACGATCGTCGTGCCGAGACCGGGCGAGCTCGTCGAGCCGGGAGCGGTTTCGCCGGAAGTGGAGCCGTGGTGGGTGGGGGCGGCGGAAGACGCAGGGAAGTGATTCCCGAGCACGCGAAGACGCGCCCGGATGCAAGGGGAGAGGGGCTGAGCAGGCAATTCGAATGCAAGCGATTGGCAGGAGAAGCGGCAAGCCCTCAGCGCCCCTCTCCCGGCGCGCGACGATCTGGCAAGTCCTAGAAGTCAGCTCGGATCGCGCGCCACCCTCTCCCCGACTTCGCGGGGAGAGGGAGAGCACTGCATTGCTTTGGCTTCGCGCGATGATCTACGGGGCAGCGTGCCCGACGGCGTGGCCACGTACGACGGCGCCTTCGAGCGCTGCGAAGTTCAGCGATGCAAAGTTCACCGCGGGGAACATCAGGGTGCAGGGGGAAACGTCGCCGGGGCCGGCGCTCGTCAGCATCCCCTCGGCGCAGTTCGCGTAGTGATGGTGCGCGCCCATCAGATGTCCGATCTCGTGGGCGATCACTTCAGACGCAGCGTCGACGTTCGGATTCAGCCCCATCGAGTTCAGCGTCCCGGTCGTGCCGGTCTGCGGATTCTCGATGTTGCGAATGTCAGAGGCGACGAAGAAGGACGTCTCGTCCCAGCGAATGCCTCCGATGCAATCGGCCTGGCCGACAACCGTGCCCGCGCCGCCCGTGGCGCTTTGCATCTCTTTGTTCGTGAATACGCCGACGATGTCGATGCCTTTCGGCGGCTTGCCGCCGACTGTGTTCTTCGCTGCCGTGAGGATCTCGGTGGAAACCGATGTGTTGAACGTCACGGTCTTCGTCTTCTTGAGAACCAGATCGATGTTGAGGGGCCTGTAGGATTCCGCGGCTCTCGCGATCAGTTGCTGAGCAACCGCGGCGTCGGTGCCGTCGAGCAGCATCATCACCGAAAGCTCTACGCGCTGACCTGTGTCGAGGACCGGCAGGGAGATCGCCGCGGGGATGGGCTCGAGACATTCGCTGACCACGTCCACCGCCTGATTGCGCGTTGCCTGCGCGACACCGCTGTAGGTCGAGCCGGCGCCGACCAGATAAGCCTGGACGCGGATGTCGTAGTAAGCCGACGTGCCGTTCTCGATGACCACCGACTCTCTGCCGCCTTCGCTGGCCGACTCGGCGATCTGCGTGCCGGTGTCATCGTAGACGTGAAGGTCGTAGTCGTCGGCCTCGAACCCCGTATCCGGCGCGATCGCGATGAGGATCTGCTTGATCCCGTTCGAGGAGACGGTGAGGCGGTACTGATCGCACGTCGGACTGCCGAGCTCGCAAGGGCCTTTGATGAGACCGAGAGTTGTCGCTGGGTTGGATACGTAGAAAGGACCGCCGTTCCATGTGGCCTCGTCCCCCTGTCTGGAGATTTCGCCGCTCTCCGGCTCGGCCGCTACCGCTGGGAGAACAAGAAGACAACATACGACAAGCACAAGCGAAACGTAGCGTGGAGACTTCATTGGATCCTCCTCAAGGTTTGGTAGTAGTATCGCCATGTATTGGTAGTACAGCTACTACTGGCCTCAGCAAAACGAAGGCCAGAATGTTAAATTCAAGCGCGGCATGCGGATCGCCGACTGAGCCGGTGAGGGAGCGAACCCGCGTGGTAGCACTACCTGCGAACACTAGTTGTATTGCTTTCAATTTGTCAACAGGAATGTCACACATGTGGTCGTATGACTACCAGAAGGTCGAATTGACGCGGGGCTAGTCGTATGACTACCATAAACGCGTGGATCCTTCTTCAACATCGCCCAACTCGCGATCCCGCCTGATCGAAGCGGGCAAGGAGCTTTTCGCTCGCAACGGCTACGCGCAGACCTCCACCTCGGTCATTGCGCGGAGGGCGGGAACCTCCGAATCCCAGCTCGTGCGTTACTTTCGCG
>JBGSYJ010000228.1:0-2529 GCA_041750915.1 Thermoanaerobaculia bacterium
CGAGTTGTCCCTGCCCTGCCCGAGGCGCATGTCGCCGTAGGAGAACCAGGAGCCGGACTTCTCGATGATCTTGTGCTCGATACCGATGTCGATCAACTCGCCTTCCTTCGAAACGCCTTCGCCGTAGTTGACGTCGAACTCGGCCTGGCGGAAGGGCGCGGCGCATTTGTTCTTCACGACTTTGACCTTCACGCGCGAGCCGATGACTTCGTCGCCATCTTTGATCTGGTTGGTGCGACGGATGTCGAGGCGGACCGAAGCGTAGAACTTGAGTGCGCGGCCGCCGGTAGTCGTTTCGGGACTGCCGAACATCACGCCGATCTTCTCGCGGATCTGGTTGATGAAGATCAGGCTCGTCTTCGACTTCGAGACGATTCCTGTGAGCTTGCGGAGCGCCTGGGACATCAGGCGAGCGTGAAGGCCGACGTGGCTGTCGCCCATCTCACCCTCGAGCTCGGCCCGCGGAACGAGTGCGGCCACTGAATCGATGACAATCACGTCGACGGCCCCGGAACGGACGAGCATCTCGGTGATCTCGAGCGCCTGCTCTCCGCTGTCCGGCTGGGAAACGAGCAGGTTGTCGATGTCGACTCCCAGCTTTTTCGCATACTCGGCGTCGAGCGCATGCTCCGCATCGATGAATGCGGCCAGTCCGCCCAGCTTCTGCGCCTCGGCGATTATATGAAGTGAAAGGGTGGTCTTTCCCGATGATTCAGGACCATAAATCTCGACGACCCTTCCGCGCGGGACTCCGCCGACGCCGAGTGCTGCGTCGACACCAATGGAGCCGGTCGAGATCGAGCTGATCCCGACGTGCTCCTTCGCGCCCAGTCGCATGATGGAACCCTTGCCGAACTGGCGCTCGATTTGAACAAATGCGGCCTCGACGGCCTTGAGTTTGTCTGTAGGGATAGTTGCCATGGTTTGCATGTACTCCTTATGTTCGGTTCCGGGAAATTGATCTCCGGAACGCTCGTCTGTTTACCGTTGCAGACATTCTCTGACGGGCCGCATGTGGTGATTTCGAGTGTACGCGGGAGGTGTGAACCGGTCAACGCAGAGGTTGCGGGAAGGTTGCAAATGACGGATACATGCGGGTTTTGGGACGTGTGGTCCGGGATGACAAGCATGAAACTCCACAATCTGTGGAGTTCGACTCCTGCCTATAAGCCACGAGGTGTCATTCGGAGCGAAGCGAAGGATCCCCCGAAGCCTTGCGATCCCGCCAATTGTATGGGGATCCTTCGCTACGCTCAGGATGACACTTGCTCTTGCAGGCCTGGAAGCGCGGTCGACGATCTCTATCGTTCCGGAACGAGCCCGATCGATGATCCCACCCAGGTGAAGTCCTTGTTGAAGTCGACGCCCAGCATCTTCCCACGCGAGAGGCGGCAGAGATTCTGAACGAGCTTCGGTCGCTCCTGATCGTCGGGGCGGAGGAACATCATCCGGATCTCCACCTTCACGCCGCCGCCGTCCACGGCTTCGAGCGCAGGCTCGTACGCAATCTTCTCCTGAATGCACCACGACCCGCGGTCGTCAGCAGGGATCCGTTCGAGGTCCTCCGCGGTCGGTTCGATGTTGACCCCGCCTCCCGCAAACGAGAACAGCGGCTTGAGCACGTACCTCTGTGCGAGATCGTCCGGAATCGCTCCGAGATCCGACACGAACGTCGCGCGCGGCACGGACCAGTGTTTCAGGAACGGGAGCGAGTACTTCGACCAGATCCAGTACCAGTTCGGGTGCGGCGCCCACTCAACATCGAGCTCCTCCCTGTAGTCGAACGGTAGCGCGGTCCTCTTCGCGATGAGCTCGTCGAAGACCACTCGATTGTAGATTCGTCTGACGGGAATCAATCGGCCGCTCTCATCACGACGGAAGAGGCGATTGCCCTCTTTCACCAATGTGGTGGGGCAGACGGCGTCGACGTCGAACAGCTTCTTCGTTGCGACGAAATCCGGGACGGTCTTCTGGTTGGGTGGATCGAGGTCCATGAGGATGACTTCCCGCGGATCGTGATCTCCGACGATCGTCCGTCGCACAATCTCGATCGCTTCGTCCCGCGTCATCCGGAACCAGCAGCTCCAGTTCCGGTCGAGGCCGTCGATCTCAACCAGCCGTTCTGCCCAGGCATCCCTCTGCATGATTTGAAGTGCGGTGAGCGAAGGGAAGCCCTGCAACTCGATGAGCCGCGGCGTCAGCGTGCCATCCTCGGCGCGGACGATTGCGAAATCAATCTGTGAAAACGAGGGCAGACCACGCACACCTGGTGTGTCCCATCTGGCAGGAACCGCCGCGTGCATTCTCTCGAGATTCTGCGGCTCCATGAGTTGATCGAGGATCTCCTCGGAAGCCTCCACCAGCTGACGCTCGAGATCCGGCGGTATGAACACGGGAGACTCGGCGAGACGGAACGGAATCGGCCCGACCCGCGATTCGAAGTCGCGCGCGTAGGCGGAGTAGATCTCGTCCGAGAATGCAGCGTTGAACGGAATGCGAAAACGGGAGTCCATAGGGCCAGCAGTTTAC
>JBGSYJ010000229.1:0-2769 GCA_041750915.1 Thermoanaerobaculia bacterium
TGACACAGTCTCGCGAAGCGAGTGATTAACTCGTGACTCTCGAGCTTCGCAAATGATGCTCGGCAGCACTAGCGATAGCCACTACTGTTTCCGCACTGGGTCCGGATAGTCGCGCCTGTCGGAGAGCTCGGTGAGCGTTGCTGCGCGGACGGGGACCTCCTGACCCAGGACGCGGATCGGTGGCGGGATGGGCGTCGGTCTGCCTCTCTCCTCGGGGATTCGTGCCTGAACGCGGGTGGCGTCGATTTTCGGTCCTGCGAGTGTCAGTTCCACACCTGGAAGGAGAATGTCCGCATTCCCGGGTACTCCTTCGATCCTCAGCATGTTTTCCGGTAGACCGGGAGCGCTGAAGATCACGGTCACAGGCCCTGGCGCAACGTCGAGAATGATGAACGATCCATTCTCAGCCATGCCACCGGAGGCAACCTGTCCCTCGACTGAAAGTGTGGTGTCCTGAAGAATCTGAAGCTTGAGCTGGTTGACGCCTGTAGTCTGTTCCATCAGCCGGTACATCTCACCCGGCGGGAGCTCGATATCTCCGACCCAGCCCCGGATACTCGCGGGAGTTCTGCTTACGTCCGGACCGGTTTCACGCGGTTCGCAGCCGGTGAGGGCGAGAACCAGTGCCAATGCTGAGAATACGACGGGTGTGCTCTTCATCGATGTGCTCCGGGATCGGATGTAATTGCCAGGTGCAGGGCCGCAGGTGCAGCCGCGAAGAATAACGTATGGACGTCGATAAATATTGTCCAGTCAGTTTCTCCGATCTTATTTGCTGCTGAATCCCATTCCGGTGATAATGCCTTCGAGTCTTCGGACGGAGATCACGTGGCCTGGCCGCGGGTCGAGCCATGGGCGGGAGGGGGGCGAGCGGCGATGAAGAAAATCATTCCCACAGTCACACTACTCGGTATTGCACTCGCAGGTCTGGTATGGGCGCAGGCTCTTCAGCAGGCAACGGTGCGCAGTTCCGCCGGTGACCGCCAGATTCAGGTCATCCAGCAGGGCGAGCGTACCCTGTTCCCCGTCGAGGAAGTCCTCGGAATCGTCGGCGGCAGGCTCGTGAGCGATACGGACGGCTACCGGGCGAGCCTAAGCGGCGTCGAGATCAGCTTTGCAACCGACAGTCGCTATGCAGTGATCGGTGACGACCTGGTCGAGATGCCGGAGCCGCCATCGATCATCGACGGCCGCGTGTTCGTTCCCTGGCAGTTCTTTCAGGGATTTTTCGCAGCTTCTTCCGGAATGCAAACTTCGTGGGATACGACAGGCAAAGTTCTGGAGCTTCGTCCCGCTGTCCGTCCGGTCCTGAACGCCCAGACGTCGGTGGTCGACCTGCAGGGAATGACGAAGATCGTCGTTCAACTCTCGGGAACCACGGAGTACACGATCGAACGGGAGCCGGGCTTTTTCCTCATCCGGCTTGCATCGCCGATCAGCCGTGCTCCGGATCAGACGATCGAAAACCCCCTCGTATCACGGATTCAGTACGCAGAGCGCACGATACGAATCGGGCTCAAGACCAATGAAGTGACGGCTGACGCCTACCGGCTGGAATCGCCTTTCAGGATCGTCCTCGATCTCAGGGCGGGCACCGCTCCACGCCTTCCCGAAATTACAACGCCCTCGCCAGCATTCGATCCTCCCGGAATACGGACAATCGTGATCGATCCGGGCCACGGCGGTAAGGAAGTCGGCGCCGTCGGCCCCGGCGGGCTGATGGAAAAGAATGCCACGCTGACGATCTCCAGGAAACTCGCAGCGGCACTCGAGCGGAGACTGGGTACACGCGTGGTGCTCACCAGAACAGGGGATGAGCTGGTTTCGCTCGATGAGAGAACGGCCATCGCGAACCAATACAAGGCCGATCTCTTTCTGTCGATTCACCTGAACGCTTCGCTGATTCAGGGGGCCCATGGTTCGGAGACCTATTTCCTTTCGCTCGAAGCGTCCGACGATCTGTCCCGTCAGGCGGCGGAGAGGGAGAATGCCTCGTCGCCATCGGCACGCCCGAGTGGGAGTTCCGACCTCCGTCTGATTCTGTGGGATCTGGCGCAGCAGGAGTACCTGAAGGAATCAAGCCGGCTGGCCGAAGTCATCCAGACCGAGATGAACGGCGCCACCGGTGTTCAGAGCAGGGGAGTCAAACAAGCCCCGTTCAAAGTTCTGGTGGGGGCAACGATGCCTGCGGCGCTCCTAGAGCTCGGGTTCATTTCGAATCCACAGGAGGAAGCCCGCATCCAGGACGCGGCTTTTCAGGACGCGATCGTGAGCGCCATCGCGACGGCCGTCGAGAGATATAAGAACGAATACGAAGTGAGAATCGGAGTCGCGGCGCCAGCCTCGAGCGCCCCCGTCCTTGGACGGCAGGAGACTTCTGCGCCGCCGCCGGCGGCCGCAACGCCGCGCCCCGGTTCGCCTGGAGTCTAACCGCTTGATTTCTGTCCATGCCTCATACTGCCTGGCTGTAACTCGAATGGATCTGCAGAGGGAGTCCCGGCCATGGTCCTCATGATGAGGTGGATCAGGCTCGCGGCGGTGCTCGCGACACTCATGGTCGCGTCAGCCGGTTGTCGCTCGGAAGATCCCGCGACGACTTCGACCGTCGAGGCCGATCGGGTCTCCAGCCGGACGATCCAGCTGTTCTACGAGTCGCCCGCGATGCTCCTTTCCCCTGAGATGCGGGCGGTGACGCTTCCGGAGAATGACGCCGCTGCCCTCGCGACGGTGATGCGGGAGTTGCTGAAGGGCTCGGCCAATGCGGCGGTT
>JBGSYJ010000230.1:0-17912 GCA_041750915.1 Thermoanaerobaculia bacterium
AGACCCCCTCCCAGATCCCTCGCTCGACGCTCGGGATGACACTCGCTCGACGCTCGGGATGACACTCGCTCGACGCTCGGGATGACACTCGCTCGTTTAACTCACTGTCCGCACAGTTTCCGTAGAAGTCGTCATCCTTGGTTATGATGCCCTGATGTTCCGGCTGTATGAGGTCCTGCTCTATCTAGCCTTCATGATTGCGTTTCCATGGTTTCTCATCGTCGGCGTGCTGCGGGGGAAGTACCTGACGAACTTCGGTCCGAGATTCGGCTTCTACAAGGGAGCTCCTGAGCGCCACGACCTGTGGCTCCATGCCGTCTCGGTCGGAGAAGTCCTGGCCGCGCGCCCGATCCTGCAGAGGGTCCGGAATGCGCGACCCGATACGACGGTGGTCGTCACGACGACGACGATCTCGGGTCAGACGCTCGCGAGAAACCTCTTTCCGGATGCGACTGTCACCTACTTTCCCTTCGACTTCTCATTCGCTGTCAGCCGATTCCTCGACCGTTACGCACCTGCGGCTTTTGCGAACATGGAGACCGAGATCTGGCCGAATGTCAGCCGGCTGTCAGGGCAGCGAGGGGTCAGGATGCTGCTTGCCAACGGTCGCATCTCAGACAATTCGCTGAACCACTACCGGCCGTTCCGCCGTCTCCTCGCGCGGGTCCTTTCGTTCTATTCGGTGATACTCGCCCGTGATCCCGTTGATCGCGAGCGATTCATTGCCATCGGGGCCCCGCCCGATCGCGTCGAGGTCTCCGGCAACGTCAAGTTCGATCTCGAGACACAGACCCGGCCCCTGGCCATACGGGCTGAACTGGATAAGCTCATCTGCGGACGGAAGGTCTTCGTTGCCGGATCAACAGTCGAAGGTGAAGACGAGCTGCTGATGGCCCGGCTTCCCGCGTTGATCAGCGAGCTGGGCTGCTTCGTGATCCTCGCTCCTCGGAAACCCGAGAGATTCGAGCTGGTCGCGGGACTTCTGGCGGCATCCCCGATCCGGAGCGTGCGGCGGACAGAACTCGGGAGCGCTGCCGCGTCCGCGGGATTACAGGTCGACCTGCTTCTTCTCGACTCCATCGGCGAGCTCGCCGCGACGTACGAGCTTGCATCTGCGGCGTTCGTCGGCGGAAGCCTCGTTGTGTCCGGCGGGCACAACCCAATCGAGCCGGCCGCTGCGGGCGTTCCAGTCTGTTTCGGACCGCACATGACAAACTTCCGAGAGATCGCGGCATCGTTCGTCGGCGAGGAGGCGGCGGTCGAAGTCGAAGACGTGGATGAGCTCGTTGCGTTCGTACGCCGCATGCTCACCGATGAAGAAGCCAATCGTGGTTTTGCCCTGCGCGCCCGTATGACTGTGGAGAGAAACCGGGGAGCGGCCGACCTCACGGCGCGACGCATCCTGGATCTTCTGCCATGAGTTTGTTGATTCGCCCGATCGAGCTCGGCTATCAGGGGATCAATCGAGCGCGGCGCGCCCTCTATCGGAGAGGTCATCTGCGATCGAACGCGCTTCCGCGGCCGGTGATCTCGATCGGAAACATTGCCGTCGGTGGATCGGGCAAGACGCCGGCGACCATAGCCGTTGCGGGGCATCTGACGGCTGCCGGACATCGTGTTGCGATTCTCACGCGGGGCTATGGCGGCTCGATGGCTTCGGGCTGGGCGGTCGTCGACGCCCCCGACCCGCGCCGGTTCGGTGACGAGCCGGTCGTGATGGCCGAGCGGCTGACAGGCACACCTGTCGTCGTCGGCGCCGACCGGTTCCTCGCCGGAAGCGGGTTCCTCGAGAGTAGCGACTGTGACGTTTTCATCCTCGATGACGGCTTCCAGCACCTGCAGCTCCATCGTGACCTCGACATCGTCATCGATGATCCAACGGCCCGCTGGAATCGCGAAGATCGCAGCGCACTGGATGATGCCGACATCGTTCTCCTGCGGTCGTCATCGCTGCAATCCATGCCGTCAGCCGAAGATCCTCGTTTCCGTTCCGTGCTGGTGCCGTCGGGCTTTCGAAAGGGTCGCGAACGGGTGGGCTTCGAGACATTGCGGGGAAGAAGATGCGTGGCGATGTCCGGACTCGCTCGAAACGATCGTTTCTTCGGGATGCTGACCGAGGCGGGCATCGACTTGGCAGGTACGCAGGGATTTCCGGATCATCATCGTTACTCCGCCGCGGATCTTTCTTCTGTCCTCTCTCTTCGCGATGAGCGCGGTGCAGAGCTCATCGTCACAACGGAAAAGGACGCTGTGAAGTTGCCACCGGAATTCGAGTGCGCGATCATCGAAGTCGAGATGAAGTTCATTCCGGAAGAGCCCTTCCTGTCGCTTCTCGTGGAAGAGTTGCGGCGATTGCAGGAGTCGCCCAAGCAATGACTGACGAATCGACGCCCGCCTCGCGTCCTCCGAAACGGAAACGTCGTCGCCGCGAAAAGAGCGTTCTGAGAAAGCGTGTCGAATACCTGATCGTCCGGCTGATCGCCGCCCGGATCGAGTCGGCCGACGAGCAGACCGTCCGGCAATGGGGCGCGCGGATGGGAGACTGCGCCCGTCTCGTCCTCAGAAAAAGAAGGAAGCTCGTTCTGAGGAACCTCGAACAGACGCTCCCGGATGTGCCGGAGGACGAGCGAAACCGGATCGCGCGGGAATGCTGGAGGCACTATGGCCGCCTGATTCTCGACTACCTGAGGACGCGCAAGGCTGCGTTCGAGGAGACGTCGAACCGATTTGATCTGATCAACCGCGAAGGATTCGAGGAGGCCATCGCGCAGGGGCGTGGGGTCATTCTCCTGAGCGCTCACTTCGGAAACTGGGAGACGGGTGCGACACTCCTGCGGATGTTCGGGCAGCCGATCACAACGGTAGCGCGCCCTCTCGACAACGAGTTCCTTGAACGCGATCTCGCCGAAAGCCGCGTGCAGCCGGGGGTCGAGCTCGTGCCGCGGCGAGAGGCCGCACGACCCCTCATGCGCGCGCTCGCGAATCGCCGGATCGTCGTTCTGCTGCCCGATCAGAGCGTCGCTCCTACCGAGGGCATCGTCGTTCCGTTCCTGGGACGGCCGGCATGGACGACGCCCGCGCCCGCCCGTTTCGCTCTGCGCTTCAATGCCCCGATTCAGCTCGTGTTCTGTCTTCCATCGGGTGTCGACCGGACGATCGTCGAGTTCGAGGAAACGATCTACGTCGACCGCCTTCCGGAGGAACAGAGGACAGTCGCTGCCATCACCAAACGGATCAATGACGTGATCTCCGAACACATCCGACGCAATCCGGAGTATTGGTTATGGATGCATGACCGCTGGAAGGGAGCGCCGGAGAAACACGGTAGTCAGTAGTCAGGAGTCAGGAGTCAGTACACAGTACACAGAAGACAGTAGCCCGACCGCCCTGACCCGAGTCGAGGAGCCTGGCGAGCTGAACATGGAACTGGGTGGTGGGCGTTCCCCCTCCTGTCTCCTGTCTACTGTCTACTGTGTACTGTCTACTGTGTACTGTCTACCCTTACTGACTACCTCATTCACTGATACTTCCGCCCCTTCGTCCCGATCCGCTTATCCCCCGTCTTATTCGTGAGGTGATCTTCGTCGCGCCATTCATCGTCGGTGTCGAGCGCGGAGCGGATGTCCTGCTCTGCGAATGCGTCAGAGCGTTTGGTATCGAAAGGAAACTTCGAGCTCGCCTGACCGCCGCCGAGATCATCGAGTTTCGAAGCGTCGACATCAGACACACGTTGAACTCTCCGAGCGGGGGCCTTCCGGGCGTCCGCCTTCGGTCGTGCGGTGGGTGAGGTCGTCGCTTTCTTTTTTCCCGGCTTGAGCGCAGAGGTGACCTTCGCCGCGGCTGAACGGACTGCTTTTCCTACGGCCGACAGCGCGCCGCCCGCCTTCTTCGTGATCGACTTCTTTGTTGACCTCACGGGCGTCGGCTTTGCCTTCGTTGCCTTCTTCTGTCCCGCTTCACCGCGGGCGACTGCGTTCAACTGATCCTTCGCCGTCTTGTGCAGTCGTTTCGCCACAGTTGGCTTTGCAGCCTTCGCGGAGGATTTTGTCGTTTTCTTACCGGATGCCTTCTTCGAACTGGCCATGCAATCTCCTTGATGAATCCGATCTTCGGACCCAGAAGGTCATCCAATGCAAAAGCAAATCCGGGTTTGAGGAAGCTGATGGGAGGCCGAACGGCGGCCCCGAGCCCGGCGGATCCCTGACCGTCACAATCCACCTCGGCCAGACGTGGATGGGCTTTCGCCACCGGAATCCTGTGCACGCGACGAGACACAGGGTCCGGGAGATCGAGGAATTTCGCCGGAACTCGGAAAGCTGCCCGGACCCGACCGTGAGGACGGGCTTCCATCTAAGGAGTGTCTGAAACGGGCAAATCCCTACCCCCCTGCGAAAAAAAATTCAGAATCGAGGATCCAGAGGGCAGAATGTCACAGTCATTCCGGGGCTCATCGAGCTGGTGAATCCACCATCAAACGGCGTTGAAGGAGGCTGATTTTGCCTGTAGAAGAGACTGATTTCCGTCTGGCGATGGGCCATTTTGCGAGCGGAGTCACAGTCGTCACGACTGTGGCTGATGGGGAGCGCTTCGGGCTGACGGTGGCATCGTTCGCCTCGCTCTCTCTGCGTCCTCCTCTTGTTCTCGTCTGCATCGACACGTCCGTCAGGACTCACGATGCGATCCTGAGCGCTGGAAAGTTCGCCGTGAACATCCTCGCGGCCGATCAGGAGGCCGTTTCCCGCACGTTTGCCTCCCGGGTTGACGACCGCTTCGAAGCCGTCGAAGTGTCGGAAGGTCAGCTGGGATTGCCCCTGATCGGCGGATCCCTCGCGACCATCGAGTGTACCCTCCACGATCACCTGCCCGGCGGCGACCACACGATCTTCGTGGGACTCGTCGAAGCTTCGTCAGTCACCACGTCAGATCCCCTGGCCTACTTTCGCAGCGGATATCGCAAGCTGGTGTGAGCGGGGAGACCAAGGCGATGGGCCGCGCCGTCATCTGAGTCCCTGCGCCGGAGGCGCGGCAGAGGGTAGCCGGTGGCAAGCGCAGCGCAGCCACCGGAAAACGGTGCGCGAGAAATCCTCCGCCCCAGCGGGGCGGCAGAATAAGCTCGCATCTGGCACCCCTACCGGGGTGCGGAAGACAAGAAGAACTTTTGTCCGGTGGCTGCGCTTGCCACCGGCTACCCTCTCAGCGCACCTCCGGTGCGCGGTACCTACCCCGGTTCGACTGACCCTCACTCCCTGCTCCGCCCGAACATTCCCGGGTTCCCGTCGATGAATCTCGCGATCCAGGCTTCGATGAATGAGAGCTCGGGCCGCTTGAGATACCACCAGCCGAATACGGAGATCACCAGGGCGCCCGCCGTGTCGATGATCAGGTCCCACATCGTGTCCGTAAGGCCGGACGGATCATCGAACATCGCCTTCTGCATGTTCATCCCGAATAGCTGATCCATCCCGAACTCGAAGATCTCCCAAAGTGTCCCGATGGCGACAGCGAAGAGAAAAGCGAAGAGCGCGACGAACCGCGGGCGCATGTAGAGATCGATCTGGTCGCTCTCGTTGAGCACGTAGACCAGAAGGAAGCCGAGGATTCCCAGCAGGAGACCGGAGCTGGCGTGGAGGAAGATGTCCCACCACCAGAACCGCTGGTAGTAGCCGAGGACCTCGCCGAGAAAGAGCGAAGCGTACACGAACAGAACGGCGAGCAACTCGAACTCGGGAGGGATATAGACGCGCATCTTCCGGAACACGAGCGACGGAAGGAGGATTACCGCGAAAATTGCTGAAATCGAGACTGCAGTGAGCCACTGCTGCCGCTGAATCGCCAGAACGAAACCGATGATCAGCGTTCCGTGCAGAATCTGCATCGTCCAGCGATGGATCTGCGCGCTCCGGTCCCGAGGAATGAACTCGTCGGTCTGGTTCAGCTCATTGTCGACTTCTGACTCACGCACCGGAGTCCCATCATAGACGTGTCAGGACTACAGCGCGTCGACCATCGTACGAAAGACGTTGCGGATCTCGGTATCGGTGAAGGGCTCGTCGATGCCCGCCCGCTCCGCGGTGATTCTCTCGCGGATCATTCCTTCGGCAGCTCCGAGAAGCGCTGCTGCGAGCGCGCCCTCATCGAACTCGTGTCGGAACGTGCCATCCCGCTGACCTCTCTTAATCACCTGCCGGAGAAGATGAACGAAACGGGAAAAGCCCTCGGAGATCACGACACTCTGACTGCCACGCATCCGCCGTTCTTCGAAGAGAAAAAGGCGGGCGAGCTCTCGGTCCGTCGCTAGCCCGTCAATCAGCAATGCAAGGATCTCCAGGACCGCTTCGCGTCCGCTCGAATTCGATTCGATCTGTTCGACTCTCTCGTTGAGCGGTTTCCAGCTCTCGTTGAAGATGGCGTCGAGGAGGCCCGCCTTCCCTTCGAAGTAGCGGACGAGCTGAGACTCGGATGTTCCCGCCTCCCGCGCAATGGCGGCCGTCGAGGTCTGCTCATAGCCGTTGCGCGCGAAGAGCGTCTTGCCCGCCGACATGAGGCGGCCGCGTGAGGTGAGTGTGCTGTCTGGATCGAGCATCTGGGTCTGACTCCTGTCGGCCGGTGGCAAGGGTTCCTGACTAGACTGGTGGTGATACCACTATCCGGGCCTTGGCGGCGACTTATTTTAGGGAGACCTCGGGGGTGAATCAACGTCCGAGGGCCCTTTTTCTGCTGAACGTTACACGCCTCACGACCGTCCGGCCAGCTGAACTGCAAGCCGCGGACCCGAATATGGAAACCGAGCGGACAAACTCGCCGGTAGAATGCCCGGATGCGCCGATCCCTCCGCCCGCTCCTCGTCAGCGCCTTTCTGGTGCTCCTTGCAGGCTGCGCGAGCACGCAGACCCAAACGGTCCCGATCACGCTCATCCAGCTGAATGATGTCTACGAGATCATGCCCCTGCGCGGGGGGACCGAAGGCGGCCTCGCGCGCGTGGCGACACTCGAGAAAGAATTGCGCGCCGAGAACCCTCACACCTTCATGATGTTCGCGGGGGATCTGTTCAGTCCCTCGGCGCTCGGGACGGCCCGCATCGACGGCGTTCCACTGGCGGGACGTCAGATCGTCGACATGATGAACGTGATCGGTCTCGACTACGCCACGTTCGGCAATCACGAGTTCGATATTGCCGAACCGCAGTTTCTGCAGAGGCTTGCCGAATCAGAGTTTCTCTGGGTCTCGTCCAACGTCTTCAATGCGGCCGGAGAACCGTTTCCCGGAGTAGTGACGACTCATGTATTCGAGGTCGATGACGGAAAGAGAAGGACGGCCCGCATAGGACTTCTCGGCGTCACGATGCAGGACAACCGCCGGAAATACGTGCGGTATGAAGATCCCGTGGCAGCGGCGGTCAGCGCCGCGAAAAAGCTCCGCTCATCGGTCGATGTCGTGATCGCGCTGACGCACCTCGCTCTGGAGGATGACATCCGGATCGCGCGCGAAGCCCCCGAGATCGATCTCATTCTCGGAGGCCACGAGCACGAGAATGTCCAGATCTGGCGTGGCGACACCAGGCTCATTCCCATCACGAAGGCCGACGCCAACGCCAGAACGATCTACATTCATGAGCTTACGTTCGATGTACGTAGCCGTGATCTGAACATCCGGTCAAGAGTCCAGCCCGTGGACAACAGCATTGCGGAGGACGCGACAGCTGCACGTCTCGCTTCTGAATGGGTTGAGCGTGCATACAGCGCATTCCGCGCGCAGGGATTCGATCCGGAGAGCATCGTGGCTGTCAGCGACGAGATTCTCGTCGCGACCGAGAGCGCGGTGCGAAACCGCCCGACGACGGCCACGCAACTGATCACGTCGGCTATGCGTCTCGAAGTCCCCGACGCTGATCTTGCGATCTTCAACGGCGGCAGCATTCGGATGGACGATGAGCTCTCTGCCGGACCAGTGACACAGTACGACGTCATCCGGCTGCTGCCGTTCGGCGGAGACATTTTCTCGGTCCGGATGAACGGTGACCTTCTGGCGAGAGTCCTCGATCAGGGTGTGAGGAACCGGGGATCCGGCGGCTTTCTTCACCACGACGGCGTCACGAAGAATGAGAACGAGACCTGGCTGGTGCAGGGACAACCGATCAGCCCGGAACGGATCTACACGGTGGCGATCAGTGATTACCTCATGAGCGGGCAGGAGGTCGGGCTCGGGTTTCTCACGCTTGATGCTCCCGGAGTCGAGAGCAGCGAGAAGAAGCGCGACATCCGTTTTGCCCTGATTGCCGAGATGCAGCGACGATGGCCGGGACCGAAGGATGAAGGATGAAGGATGAAGGATGAAGGCCGCCCACCCAGGACCCAATGGCGTCAACCTGAGGTCCGCGCAGTGCGGGTGTCATCCTGAGCGCAGCGAAGGATCCCCCGAAATTACTGACTGTATCGCAGGGCTTGAGGGGATCCTTCGCCGCGCTCAGGATGACACATCAATCCTTCATGGGCCGGAATTCGTCACAGGCTCCTGCGATTGTCAGAAATCAGATGAGCACGTCACCCGAGGATCAGCGCGGCCGGCCCCTGCACGACCTTCGCCTGTCGATTACCGACCGCTGCAACTTCCGCTGCACATACTGCATGCCGAAAGAGGTCTTCGGCCGCGACTTCCGGTTCCTGCCCGCCGGCCAGCTGCTTAGTTTCGAGGAGATCACCCGGTTGACGAAACTCTTCATCGGTCACGGTGTCGAGAAGGTTCGAATCACCGGAGGAGAACCGCTGCTCCGCGCCGAGGTCGAGAAGCTCATCGCGATGCTCGCTTCGCTGGAAGGGTTGAGGGATCTCACCCTGACCACGAACGCTTCGCTCCTTGCGGCTAAGGCGCAGAGCCTTCGTGACGCAGGACTGTCGCGAATCACCGTTAGCCTCGATTCCCTCGATGATGCGACGTTCCGTGCGATGAACGATGTCGACTTCCCGGTTGATCGCGTACTCGAAGGCATCGAGGCCGCGATCCGAGTAGGCTTCTCTCCCGTGAAGATCAACGTCGTCGTCAAGCGCGGCGTCAACGAGCAGGACGTCGCGGAGATGGCGCGGAGATTCAGGGGAGCCGACACGATTCTTCGCTTCATCGAATACATGGATGTCGGTTCAACGAACGGCTGGCGGTTGGAGGACGTCGTCAGCGCGGACGAGATCGTCGCGCGCATCGCCGCGGAGATGCCGGTCGAGCCCGTGGCGTCGAATTATCGCGGCGAAGTTGCCCGGCGTTACCGTTACGGTGACGGCAGCGGTGAATTCGGCGTCATCAGTTCCGTGACGAAACCGTTCTGCGGCGACTGCACGAGAGCGCGCCTTTCCTCGGAAGGCGAGCTGTACACCTGCCTGTTCTCGGGGCGCGGCCATGATCTCCGCGCGCTCGTTCGCGGCGGACGAAGCGATGCGGACATCTCCTCGGTCATCGCCTCGATATGGCGGCTCCGTGACGATCGGTACTCCGAGCTTCGAAGCGCGGAAACAGCAGGACTGCGCAAGGTGGAGATGTCGCACATCGGCGGCTAGACGCACCCGCGCTGTAGAATCCCCTCATGCTTCTCACCGACACCGAACTGCTCGAACGCCTCATCGCGTTCGACACCACCAGCAGCAACAGCAATGCAGAGATGGCCGAGTTCATCGCCGGCTATCTCGATCGTCCAGGAGTCAGTATCGAGCGCATCTTCGACGAATCGAATACGAAGCTGAATCTGCTGCTCCACTTCGGACCTCCGTCCAGAGAACGCTCCGGCCTCGTGCTCTCGGGTCACATGGATGTCGTTCCTGCCCGCGAGTCAGGATGGCAGAGCGACCCATTTGTCATGGCAGATCTCGATGACCGCTATGCCGGTCGCGGGACAGCCGACATGAAAGGTTTCCTCGCCCTTGCGATGAACGCGGCAGCCAGACTCGATCCGAAAACACTTCGCGCTCCCCTTGTTCTGCTCCTAACCTACGACGAAGAGGTTGGGTGCCTCGGGGCAAAACGTTTCATCGACCAATGGAGCGATCCGGCGCGACTCCCTGTCAGCACGGTCATCGGCGAGCCGACCTCCCTCCGCGTTGTTCGGATGCACAAGGGCCATCTGAAACTGCGGGTCGCCACCGCTGGCGTCGCTGCACACAGTGGATATCCGCATCTGGGCGTCAACGCGATCGAGAAAGCGGCAGGGGCGGTCGAGACTCTTGCAGCGATCCGGCGTGAGCTCGAATCGGAGCGCTCGGAACACAGCCGGTACTTCCCGCAGGTGCCGTTCGTTTCGTTGAATGTGGGAACGATCCGCGGGGGAGCGGCGATTAACGTCGTGCCTGACCGTTGTGAGATCGAAGTGGGAATCCGGCTCCTTCCGGGCATGTCGAGTGAAGAGATCGTCGAACGGATACGCGGACGTCTTCCTGACGCCGAAGTCGATGTCATCAGCGACAGCCCGCCCCTTCTTCTCGATGACGGTGCAGCGATCCATCGGACGGTGTCCTCGCTCGTCAATCAGACGGAGACAGCAACCGTGTCGTTCGCCGCCGATGCCGGCTGGTTTCAGACCCTGGGACTCGAATGCATTCTCTTTGGACCGGGATCGATCGAGGTTGCGCACCGTCCGAACGAGTTCATTCCGAAAGACGAGTTCCAGCGAGGCGCAGTGCTGCTCGACCAGATCATTTCCGATTACTGCAGGTGAATTGAGCAGGTCATCCTGAGCTCAGCGATCTTCAGGACTTGTCATCCCGAGCAAGCGCGGGCGGGCGGGAGGGGCGAGGGACCTCCGGCGGTGGTACATTCGTGGTTCGTGATCGGCACAGGGTGGTGGCGGACGCCGATAGGCAACTATGTACCATCACCGGAGGTCCCTCGCCCCTCCCGCCCGCACAACCAAGCTCGGGATGACATTCCGCGATAAATTCACAGCTTCTCAGGATGACGAGTCTTACAGCAATGTTCCGCGACGGGCAGGCTTCGACGTTAGAATTCACTCATGACGCAGGTCATCGAAGCGGCCCTGACATGGACCGGCGAAGAGTTCGAGCGCGGCGTCCGCGTCGAGGTCGGAGACGACGGCAGGATCATCGCCGTCGGCAGCGACGTCGGGGAGCCGACTCTGCGACTTCCAGAGCGTGCTCTTCTTCCGGGATTCGTCAACGCGCACTCCCATGCATTCCAGCGCGGTCTTCGGGGACGCGGCGAAACATTTGCGTCGGGAACCGGAAGTTTCTGGAGCTGGCGTGAGGCGATGTACGAACTGGTCGGCCGGCTGGACAGTGACAGCTTTTACAAGATCACGCTGCAGGCTTTCCGCGAGATGCTCGCATCGGGAATCACGTCGGTCGGCGAGTTCCATTACTTCCACCATCCGGCCGGACTGGAAAAATCTCCGGCAACGGGCTTTGCCTTCGACGAGCTCGTTCTCCGGGCAGCGTCGGAAGCGGGGATCCGGATCGTCCTCCTCAACGTCTTTTACAAGACCGGCGGAATCGGAAAACCTCTCCTCGGTGGACAGCTGCGCTTCGAGACCCGCAGCATCATCGATTACTGGCATCAGATGGACCGCCTCGACAACCTTCGCGACAAACGCACCCAGAGTCTGGGAGCGGTGGCCCACAGCATTCGCGCGGTGCCGCCGGATCATTTGAGCATCCTTCACACCGAAGCCAAACGGCGGAAGCTGCCGTTTCACATGCATGTCGAAGAACAACCGCAGGAGATCCAGGACTCGCTGCTGGAGTACGGCAAGAACCCGATGTCGATCGTCCTCGATCTCGAGCCGGGGCCGGAGTTCACGGCAGTGCACTGCACACACTCCACTCCCTCGGATATGAAGCGCTTCCTCGATCTCGGCGGCACCATCTGCGTCACTCCGCTCACAGAAGCGAACCTCGGCGACGGCGTCCCTGATCACGAAGAGCTAAGGGAGCACATGGATCAGGTTTCACTTGGAACCGACTCCAATGCGCGCATTTCGATGATCGAGGAGATGCGCTGGCTCGAATACAGTCAGCGACTCGCAAGTGAAACACGCGGGGCCTACGCCAATGCCGCTGGATCCGTATCCGGACCGCTCCTTCGTTCGGCGACGGAGGCTGGCGCGCGCTCTATCGGCCTGGATGCCGGACGGATCGCGCCCGGCATGCTCGCCGATTTCGCAGTGGTGAATCTCGAAGCTGCCGCACTGACGGGCTGCGACGAGGAATCGCTACTCGACGCGATCGTCTTCGGTTGTTCCGAGGAAATCATCAGCGATGTCTGTGTAGGCGGCGACTGGAAGAAGGTCCGGTAGGGTCGCATGTGGCAGGGCCCTCCGAGGCCCAGCCATCTCCGATTCGTTCCGATGTACGACACCTGGAGCGTACACCGTTCTCTCGGTGGCTCCAGATGCCGTACCTCGTTACTCCGCAGAAAGGCAGGGGCCTCGGAGGGCCCTGCCACATGGGCGGGACTCTCTTTCGTTTACCCGAGAGCGCGGACGACGCCGACGGCGAATGTGAGAACTGCTGAAATCAGGACGAAACGCACCATTGCAGGAAAGACGCGCATGACTCCGCTCCATGGCCCACCGCGAACACCTGGAACGCTTTCCCCCCCATGGGGACGGCACTCATCCATCACGTTCGGCGGCCCAGCTATCTGGCTCGGACACGGGCCAGACCGGAAGCTTTGCGTCGTCCCGTCACCGGGACTTTGCCATTATCGGGTGATCGCTGGGCGAAAAGTAGCACACTCTAATGTGCAATGACAAAGGAAAATAAGAGGGGTTCAGGCCGGGTGGTCTCGCGTTAAAGCGCCGGACGTCGGGTGTCATCCTGAGCGAAGCGAAGGATCCCCTCAGGACTCGCTCTGCGCAAGCAATCAGGAGATCCTTCGCTTCGCTCAGGATGACACGTTCGCCGTTGCCGTCCTCGCGCTTTGAAACCTTTCCCTCCGAACCCCGTTCATCCCTTCATGAGATCCGCAGTAATCCTCGGTGCGACGCTCGTTTTCTCTCTTCCGGCTTTCGGTTCAGAACTGTGGCTGCATATTCGAAGCGAGAATCACGACTCCCGCAGCAACCGGGTCGTCATCAATCTGCCTGTGAAGGCGCTCCAGAAAGCGCTACCGCTGATTCCGCGCGACGTATCACGGAACTGCGAGCTTCGCATCAACGAAAGCAGTATCTCGCCACGGGAGCTTCGCGCGGTGGTCGAACAACTTCGCGTCGCGCCTTCGGGTACCGAGGTGAGTTTGCGGCCGGATGGCAGAGAGCTTCATGTCCGGAGGGACGGAGATGTGCTCGAGGTCTCCGGGACTTCTGACTGGAACGGCGGCCTCGATGGTTCCGTCAAAGTGCCGTTCGATCTTGCGGAGGCACTTCTCGGCGGCGATGGTGATCTCGATTTTCGCGCGGCGGTGGAGCTTCTCGTTCGCCGCGGGACCGGGGAGATCATGCTCGTCAGCCGCGAAGATCAGACGGTGCGTATCTGGGTTGACCCGATTGCGTCCGCACCGCTCCGGAACGGGAGGGTAGCACCATGAAAGGACTATTGAAGTTCGTCCTGCTCGTCGCTCTGATCTTCACGATACTCGTTGGAACGGCCGCGTACGGTGTGCATCGTCTCTTCTTCAATAAAGGAGTCGTGTCGGTCCATGTCGCGGAGAAGGGCCGGTACGGAGAGCGGGTCTTCGTATTTCTTCCTGCCGGACTCGTGAATGCCGCTCTCGCAATCGCCCCGCTCGCCAGCGTGGACTTCGAGGTTCACGACCCGGCCGTTCACGAGTGGCTTCCGGCTGTGCAGGCGGTACTCACGGAGCTCGAGCACTACGAAGACGCTGTCCTGCTCGAGGTCGATGATGGTGGGGAAACGTTCCGACTCGTCCGGGAGGATGGAAACCTTCGCCTCTTCGTCGATTCGCATGACGCAACTGTCCGCGTGACGATTCCTCCCGGAACCGTGCACGCTGCGGTGCGGGCTTTCAACAGACTGTAGGCGAATGCATTGCCCTGCGCTGACTCAAGTAGACAGTACACAGTAGACAGGAGACAGTAGCCCCCGCCCGGGCGCGACCTCGCTGCGCCATTCTGAGCTCCAAGCACGAGACCGTTCATGATCCAGGAAGATGAGCCGCTGTCATCCTGAGCGAAGCGAAGGATCTTCTTGCCCGGATCGTGCGTCGCGAAATGATCCTTCGCTTTCGCTCAGGATGACGCGACGCTACGCTCGGGCGCACCCCAGGGCGGGGGCTACTGTCTCCTGTCTACTGTGTACTGTCTACTTCCGTCCTGGGCAGTGGCCTGGGACGCCTTGCGACATGTCTACAGCGCGGAGTCACCCCGTACCCGCACTTTCGGTTTGTCGCTTTCCGGTTCCGGTGAAAAGTCCTCGCCCGGATTGATGAAACGATCGGTCTCGAAACTGTATTGCTTCTCGTAGAGCTGCCTGTACCTGCCGGCGACTGCGAGCAACTCGGCGTGTGTGCCCCGCTCGACGATCTCCCCATGTTCGAGCACGAGAATCTGGTCAGCGCTTCGGATGGTGGAGAGACGGTGGGCGATCACGAATGTCGTCCGTCCCTGTCGCAGGGCTCGAAGGCCGTCCTGAATCAGCGCTTCGCTTTCGCTGTCGAGGCTCGATGTTGCTTCGTCGAGGATGAGGAGCGCCGGGTCCGCGAGGATCGCGCGCGCAATTGCGATGCGTTGTCGCTGTCCGCCGGAGAGCTTGATGCCTCTCTCGCCGACGATCGTGTCGTACTTCTTCTCGAGGGGATCGACGAAATCGTCGACGTGAGCGATCCGGCTGACTTCGATCACCTCATCGAGTGATGCGTGCGGCCTGCTGTAACGGATGTTCTCGGCCACGGTGCCGTCGAACAGAAAGTTGTCCTGAAGCACGATTCCCAGGTGCGAGCGATAGTCTCGCAGCCGGACTGTCGTCAGGTCCCGTCCGTCGATGAGGATACGTCCGGACAGCGGACGGTTGAACGCCATGACCAGTGAGATCAGTGTGCTTTTTCCGGATCCGCTCGAGCCGACGAGGGCCGTCGTGGAGCCTGCGGGTGCGTGGAACGAGATGTTCTCGAGCACCGGCACACCGGGCGTGTACTCGAAAGATACCGACTCGAACCGGATGTCCCCCACGACCGTTTCGAGAGCTGCTTTTCCGGCGTCGTCCTGGTCTTCAGTTCGCTCCCTGAGAACCTCGCGGATTCTGTCCAGTCCCGCGAACGCTTCGGTGATCTGCGTGCCGATCGAGGAAATCTGCATCACAGGAGCTGCGACGAGACCGGTGAAGAAGATGTACATCACGAAGTCGCCGAGCGTCATCGTCCCTGCGAGAATCGAACGTCCGCCGATCACGAGCATCATCACGCCGACGACGCCAAAGATCACTGTTGAAATCGCCGTGACTGCCGATACCGATGTGATCGTCTTCGCCACGTTTCGAAGAAGCCGGTGAACACCCTCGGCGAAGATGCGCTCTTCACGCTTCTCGGCCGTGTACGCCTTGACGATGCGGATGCCTCCGAGGCTCTCGACCAAACGGCCGGTAACCTGAGCGTTGATCTCACCGCGTTCGCGGAAGAGAGGACGAACCCTCTTGAAAGCGACGGCCATCACGACACCGAAGATGCCGAGAGTGACGATCGTGATCAGCGTCAGCCGCCAGTTCAGATAGAAGAGAATCGCGAGGGCTACTGACGCCGTGAAGACGCCCCCGGTGAGCTGGACCAGTCCCGTGCCGACCAGGTTCCGGATCCCTTCAGCGTCCGACATGATTCGCGAGATGAGCACGCCCGACTTCGTCGAGTCGAAATACGTCACGGGAAGTCTCGAGACATGGCGCTGAACGTTCTTTCGCATCTCCGTGATGGACCGCTGCGCGGTCACGCCGAGAATCTGGGAGAGCGAGAACGAAGTGATGGCCTGAACCAGCGTGGCGGCCCCCGCGGCGAAGGCGAGCGTCGTCAGGAGCTCGTGTCTGCCGTTCCCGATGACTTCGTCGATAAGGTATTTGGAGGTGGCCGGAAGCACGAGCGCCGACAGGCGACTGATGAGCATCAGGCCGAGGCCGGCACCGAGTCGCCACCTTCGGGCCCAGATGAGCTCGCGGGCCTCACGCCATGCGTCCGCCGGTCGGATCTTCTTCTTTTCGGACATCAGGAGAGCATAGCGCTCTTTCCTTATGTCTTGATGGAGAAGGGATTGAAGTCCGTGTTTCTGTCGTAGTAGTCCTCGTTCTCCGCCCGCTTGAGAAATCCGACGACTTTATAAACGATCGGCGTATTCACGATCTCCCATGCGCATTTGAGCAGGTAGTTCATGATCATTACCTGGATGATCTGATCCCAGCTCCAGACGAACATGAATGCGAGCGGGTAGAAGATCATCGTGTCGACGGCCTCGCCGGCGATCGTCGAGCCGATCGTGCGCGTCCAGAGATACTTTCCACTCGTCCAGAGCTTCATCTTCGCGAGCACGAAAGAGTTCGTGAACTCGCCGGCCCAGAATGCGAGCATTGACGACATGGCAATTCTGCCCGTCGACCCGAACGCGACCTCGTAGACTTCCTGATTCGGCCATCCGGCCGCAGGTGGAAGCTTCACTACGACCCACGCCATGACCGACGCGAACGCGAGAGCGGCGAAGCCGGCCCACACCACCTTCCTCGCGCGCGCATAGCCATAAACTTCGGTCAGGATGTCCCCGAAGATGTAGCTGAGGGGAAAGAAAAGAATTCCTGCGCCGAAGGTGAAACCCCAGAGCGTGACGATCTTCGCTGCGCCGATGACGTTCGAGCAGAGGAGCACCGTAACGAACGCCGCCATGACGAAGTCGTAGTACCTGTAGGTCCTCTGCATGAGTCCGCCAAGTGTAGCCCGAAGTGTCATCCTGAGCGCAGCACCAGAGGCCGTGAACTAATCGCGGGAGTGTCATCCCGAGCGTCGAGCGAGGGATCTGGGAGGGGGCTTTGAAAGGGAGCCACCGCCCAGATCCCTCGCTCGACGGTCGGGATGACACATCTTGTTGATTTTTCGCAGCGTCTCAGAATGAAAGTGCGCGAGACCCGCAGGACCCCGAGACCGGGGCCCTGCGCCATTCGTTACTTCTTCTTGTTCGTGATCCTGACCTTCGCGGCCTTCTCCGGTTTGCTCTCCTTTGCCGTTGCCAGTGGCGGATTCGTTCGGGCTCCCGAGGGCTGGTAGTTCATTTCGCCAAGGTAGCGGACGTGCTTGAACTGCGTCTCCCAGAAGAGTGCGGGGGAGACGCCGCTCCAGAGACCTCGTCTTTCGAGACGCGCTGCAGACTGTGCCGCCTGGAGCTCCCGGCCATAGAGCAGTCCGTTCTCTGTTGCGACGGTTGCGAGCCCCAGTCTGACCAGCTGGTAGTTCATCTGGGTTCCCTCGGGCAGGCGGTAGACCCAGGCGAGACGGCTGCCATGTTCATCTTGTGCGGGCGATCGAGTATCGATCCCGATCTGGACGGGCTGGCCAGCCAGTTCGGTTTCCAGCGCTGCGACTGCGAGTGCGCGGTGAGTTTGGGGGACTTTGATGCCGATGAGGCGAACGATCGAGTCTCTGCCGTTCTGCCGCACGACGACGCGTTCAGCGTCGACGACGGCCGTAACGACGCCATTCGTGCCGGCGCGGAGCTCCGAAGGGCTGAGCAGTGAACAGACAACGAGGGTAAAGACAACTGTTGAAAATCGCATGGCGGATGAATCGTGGTGCTTGTAGAAGAGGAAGAGACCGTGCCGGAATCGGCAGGACAGGTGGAGAGGTGACTATACACCTTGTGAACCCCCCGGAGAAGCTTCATCAGGTCCGCCGGATCTGTCATCCCGAGCCTGGTCGTGCGGGCGGGAGGGGCGAGGGATCTCCGGCGATCGTACATTCGTGATTCGTGAGGGCACAGGGTGGCGGCGGAGGG
>JBGSYJ010000231.1:0-4120 GCA_041750915.1 Thermoanaerobaculia bacterium
GATCAGCGCGGAAGTTGTACCGCTTCGCGGAAGCTCCTCGAACAGCTCCCGGGCGATCTGTCGCGCATGGTCCGAATCTGCGAACTTCGCCTCTGTGGGAAACGTATAGCGGTTCAGCCATTCGAGAAGATCGCCGCCGTACGATCCGATCATCTCCAACTGTGGGGCGTGAAGATGCGTGTCGATGAGGCCTGGTGTAATCAGCGAGGTGCGGCCGAGGTCGATGACTTCATCGCCTTCAGAGAGCTGCACAGCGCTCCAATCGTTGAGTGCGACGATGCGGCCGTCATCGCCAACGGAAAGACAGCCGTCATCGAGATAGCGATACGTGGTCTCGATCCGTTCGGCGCCGAATGGATCGGCCACCGGCGAGAAAATGCGGCCCCGATACAGTTTCACGGGCGGAAGTGTACCGCGGCCGATGCCTGACGAAGTCTAGGAGGTGCCTGTCGGTACTTCGAAGCCGGCCAGCTCTTCGGCCTGCAGATCGAGCCGCTCGTCCGCCGCCACCTCATCGACGAGGAGCGCGTTGCTCTCGACGACCGACCCGCGCGTCTGTTTCCCGTCGGCTGAAGAACGGCTGCGCTGGTCTCGTTCCTCGGCCGCGCGGAAATCGTTGTTGAAGGAGATCACCGTTGGGGCGAGACGAAGGTACAGTTCGCACGTAGCACGCACGTCTTCGAGACAATAGAGCGCGATGTCTTCGTACTTGCCGGCGCGATAGAGGGACTCGACAGCGCGGCCATCCATCCCGTCGCTTTTCGAGCTCGTGATTCCGAATGCGCGACACGCGAGGTCGAGGTTGAACCGCATCTGCCGCGAGTTGATCGTTCCGCAGAAATTGAGGGCATCCCGCAGATCGCAGTTCGGGTGGAAGCTGTATCGGTAGCCCACCAGATCGCGCTTCGGTACCACGCCGTTGATCGCTGAGCGGATCATCAGGAACGGTCCATCGAACTGACGTCCGTTGAACGAAATGAATCGGTCATCCCTGCCGAGAAAGTCCCAGAATTTTTCGAGGATCAGCTTCTCGCTTCCCGAGATGAACGTTCGATTTCCGTCCTTCCTTGTTTCCAGCGTCTCCTGGCCGGGAACCTCGTAGAGTACGCACGAGCGGTTGTCATCGGCGTTGATCACACCGATAGCCACTATGCGGCCGGTGAAGGGAGATAGCGCACCGCGCCGCTTCTCCTCCTCCGCCTCCGCGTCGTTCATTCCCTTGATCAGATACTCGCGGACGTAGGGGTCGTGCTCCTCCCAGGGAGTGCCGACGGTTTCGATATCGATGACGAGTCGCTTCATCGTTCGATGATAGCGCCTGGGGGGAGAGGAGACAAACGTTCTACCGGGTGTAGAGAGGTGTACCGTCCGAACGAACCGCAGGCGATCGAGTGTCATCCTGAGCGAAGCGAAGGATCCCCTGCCTTGAGGAGATACCGCAAGTCCTCAGGGGATCCTTCGCTTCGCTCAGGATGACACGCTCGTTAAGACCCCGTCTTCAGCTTCTCGACCAGTTCCTTCACGGCGTCGATGGAAACCTGAAGCCCTGCCTTCTCGTCATCGGTCAGCTCGATCTCGATGATCTTCTCCATTCCGTTCCTGCCGAGCTTTACGGGCACGCCGACGAACAGATTGTCGACACCGTACTCACCCTGTAGGTAGGCCGCGCACGGCAGAATCTTCCTGTTGTCCTTCAGGATTGCTTCGACCATCTCGCAGGTCGCTGACGATGGCGCGTACCAGGCAGACGTCTTCAGCAGATTCACGATCTCGGCGCCGCCGTTCCGCGTCCGGTCGACAATCGCCTTGATGCGCTCTTCGCTCATGAGCTCGGTGATCGGAATTCCAGCGACTGTCGAATAGCGGGGAAGAGGCACCATCGTGTCGCCGTGGCCTCCGAGGACGAATGCATGTGTGTTTTCGACGGAGACGTCGAGCTCCATGGCGATGAACGCCCGCATGCGGGCGGAGTCGAGCACGCCGGCCATACCGATGACGCGCTCCCGCTCAAAGCCCGAAACGCGCCGCGCCACTTCACACATGGCATCGAGAGGGTTCGACACGATCACGAGAATCGTGTTCGGCGATCGGGCAACGACTTCACGGGTGACACCGGCCACGATCTCTTCATTCTTCCAGAGCAAATCATCACGGCTCATCCCAGGCTTGCGCGGAAGGCCCGCTGTGATGACGACGATGTCCGAATCCTCGGTCTCGTCGTATCCGTTCGTTCCTGTGATGCGGGCGTCGAACTGCTCAACAGGGGCGGACTCGATCATGTCGAGGCCTTTTCCCTGCGGCACTCCTTCAACAATGTCGACAAGGACGACGTCTGCCAGCTCTTTTTCGGCAATTCGCTGCGCGAGGGTCGCGCCGACGTTTCCGGCGCCTACGACTGTTACTTTCGTTTTCATGTTGGCATTCCTCAGGCAAAAGGATTTGTTTTTCGGGACGGATTCTATGTCAGATTTGCGGAGGAACGATGTGATCGGACCATCCGAATGCTGAGCGCTTTTACCGCGGTAGCCAACCAAATTGCCGCCACGACGAAGCGAAATGAGAAGGAACGGCTGCTCGCAGACTACCTGGCCGGGCTCGACGATGCCTCTCTCGAGCGGGCCGCGGTCTTCTTCACTGGCTCACCTTTTCCCGTCCGTGACGAGCGAGTCACCGGGGCTGGGTGGGCGATTGTCGCCGAGGCGGCGGCAGAGGCGACCGGCGCGCCAAGGACCACCCTCTGGGACCAGACGCTGGCCGAAGGGGACCTCGGAGACGGACTCGCGAGCTTCTTTCCAGAAAAGGTCGAGCGGGACGTCTCGATCGTCGAGCTGGGCGAATTTTTCGATGAGCTGGCCGCCACCTCGGGATCCCTCGATAAGACTGCCCTCTTGACCGACCTTTTTCGGAGGCTCGACCGCCAGGCCGCGCGATTCGTGACGAAGATCCTCCTGAACGAGTTCCGCATCGGTCTGCAGATCGGCCTTGTCGAAAGTGCCGTCGCGAGGGCGTTCGGCCGTCGCCTCGTCGACGTACGGCGCGCACAGATGTTCGTCGCCGATATAGGAACGACAGCCCTTCTGGCACGTTCAGGGACACTCGATCAGGCCTCCATCCGCCTCTTTCATCCGCTCGGATTCATGCTCGCCCAGCCGGAAGAGGACCCGGAGAAAATCGTCGATCTCCTCGGAACGGGCGCCTTCGCAGATGACAAATACGACGGGATCCGGGCACAGGTTCACTTCGATGGCACTGAGGTTCGAATCTACTCGCGAACGCTCGATGAGATCGGCAGCCGCTTCCCGGAGATCGAGTCGGCAGCAGCGGAGCTTCCAGAGTCATGCATTCTCGACGGCGAGCTCGTGGCGTTTCGCGACGGCATTCTCCCGTTCGCCGTGATCCAGAAGCGGCTGGGAAGGAAGAATCCGAGCGAGAAGCTTCTCGCGGAAGCGCCTGTCGTCTTCTTCGCGTTCGATGTTCTTTTCGCTGGCGATCAAGCCGTCTTCGAACTCCCACTTCAGACGAGACTGTCGAGGCTCAGCGTGCTTCTCGCCTCTGCTCCGGGAATCCGTCCCTCAACTCAGAGCCCAGTCCGGGATGCGAGCCACATCGATCAACTGTTTGATCAGGCCCGCGCGCGCGGAAACGAAGGGCTCGTGATCAAAGGCGCCGATTCTCTTTACACTCCGGGACGGCGCGGGAAAGCCTGGCTGAAATACAAGAAGGCGCTCGCAACTCTCGATTGCGTGATCACCACGGCACAGTACGGCCACGGGAAGCGAAGGAGCGTGCTGTCTGATTACACCTTTGCAGTTCGCTCGGACGATCAGTTGCTGAACATCGGAAAGGCTTACTCGGGTCTCACCGACGCGGAGATCGAACAACTGACGGTACGGCTCGGGGAGATCACGATTTCGCGCCATGGCCCGGTTCATATGGTCCGGCCGGAGATCGTTCTCGAGATCGCATTCGACCGGATTCAGGAGTCGGCCCGACACAAATCGGGATACGCCCTGCGATTCCCCCGCATCGCCAATCTCCGCTCCGACAAGAGTCCGGATGAGATCTCGACACTCGATGAAGTGCGCCGGATCTACGAAGGGCAGCTGAAAAGAGAAGCCGG
>JBGSYJ010000232.1:0-6069 GCA_041750915.1 Thermoanaerobaculia bacterium
GAAAGGGGCAACTTCGTGGCCGTCTACTCGCTGCGCGATGAAACCCGGCCGGAGCTTCTGCAGATTCTCCCCACCGGTCGCCGGCCGGAGGGTCTGGTGACGATCGAGAACCGCGGCCTGTTCCTCACTTCGAATGAGGGCGACGGGACGCTGTCGATCTTCCAATACGTGAAATGAGCCTTCGTGGGGCGGGTTGGAAACCCGCCCCTACAGATGACGAACCACGGAAATCGCGTAGGGGCGGGTTTCCAACCCGCCCAGAATGGAGGCCGGCACTGCCGGCCTCCTTTTTTTGATGTGGAGGATCATCTTGCACAGTCTTCACACCTCCTCCGCCAGCTCTCCCCACGAACAAACTGAGTCGGAACGTATCTTGTGAATATGAAAAAACAGGAAACACTTCTCTGGAAGAAACCGACCTGGCGCCATCAACACACATCGCATCGATTTTCTCGATGGAAAGCCGCTGACCGAGACGCGTCTCATTCTGACGATTCTCGGAGGCTATCTGCTTGCCCTTACCCAGGATGATCTCGCGACCGTAACCATCACCGCGGGAAGCTGATTGAGTTCGGAGAAGGTAAGCTACTGAGCCGAGCAAGGCCTGTATGCGTGCAGCTTCGGGCCAAACACCTTAAGGAGGAATTCATGATTCTGGTCACAGGCGCAGGTGGAACCGTGGGCGGTGAAGTCGTAACGCAACTCCGTGTGTCGGGTGTCGCCGTGAGGGCAGGCTATCACTCACCGGAGAAGGCTGCGAACGCAAAAGCCGAGGGGATCGACGCGGTCGTGATCGACTTCGCGCGGCCCGACACCCTCGCGGCAGCGCTTCGTGGCGCGGACAAACTGTTTCTGGTGCTGGGAGCAAATCCTGACCAGGCAGAGCTCGAGATCGCGGCGGTCGCTGCCGCAAAGGTTGCCGGCGTCGCGCATATCGTCAAGCTCTCGGTCTGGGGCGCCGAGGATGAAGCGTTCCATTTCGCGCGCGTTCATCGGGCGGTGGAAAAGGAGATCGAAGCCTCGGGCATGACGTGGACGTTCATCCGCCCAAACGGCTTCATGCAGAACACTGTGAATTACATGGGAGAAACGATCCGGTCGCAGGGCGCATTCTACGAGTCAGCTGCCGACGCGCGCATCTCTCACGTTGACGTTCGCGACATCGCGGCGGTCGCCGTCAGGGTGCTGATCGAGGAGGGACACGAGTCGAAGGCTTACCCACTGACGGGGCCTGAAGCGCTCACCTACGCAGAAGTCGCTGAGAAACTGTCGGCGGTGACGGGGAAGAGGATCACGTACGTCCCGATCCCGGATGAAGCGTTCAAGGAAGGAGCGATCGCGTCCGGAGTCCTTGAGTGGTATGCGGATTCGCTCGTCGACCTGCAGCGCTATTACCGTGACGACTCCGCGAGTCAGGTGACCGAGGCCGTTCGCGAAGTGACGGGGAAGGCGCCGATCTCGTTCGACGAGTTTGCGCGGGAGCACGCACCGGCATGGCAGTGACCGAGTCGCCTCGCGTTGGCTGCGCGGGCAGCGTCGCGGGCCAGTCTTTCGATCAGAAGCCCCGCCCGGGAGCCCTTCACACCAATGCACAGGACTCAACTGGGGTGGCAATCGAACTCGGCCGCGAGCCGAGAGCTACTTTAGCGCGAAAGGTTCGAGCGGCCATGCTGTGAGACTGACATCCTGTATCGAGAGGGCACAAAAGGAACGTTAGCCTGAACATCGATCGTCTCCTTGATGAACGGCAGCGTTCTCGCAAGCGTCGCGTTCATGGACGCAGTGTCGCCGCAGATGTCTCCGGTCGATTTCGCCACGCTCGATCTCCTCCCTTACGGCATCATTGTTCTCGATCGCGAGGGAGTGATCCTCTACTACAATCGCCGTGAGGAAGAGATCGCCAGCCGGGAGAGACTCGAAGTTCTGGGAAAGAACTTTTTCACTGAGGTGGCGCCCTGTACGCGGTTGACGGAGTTTCACGATGGATTCCGCGACACGATCGACCGCGATGGTCATACAGCGGAGCTAAAGTTTCATTTTCCATTTCCCGACCGTCCGCGCGACGTCGAAGTTGCGCTGACCAGTTTCCGTTACGACAGCGAGCTTCTCTGTCTTGTGTCGATCCGAGACCTGACTGCCGAGGAGGATGTGCGCGAGCACATTCGCTCGACGGAGCGTTTCAGCGAGATCGGCGAGGTCGCCACGGGGGTGGCGCACAACCTGAACAACGTTCTGATGGCAATCCGGATGTGGGGCCAGGTGCTGAGTCGCCAGCATCCGCCCGACTCGCCATCAGGAAAAGCCGTCAGCTTCATCCTCAAAGCCGTAGACGATGGCGCTCGCACGGTCGAGCGCATCCGTGAGGGCGTCCGCGAACAACCGGTACAGAATGAACTGGCGGAGCGGGTGGACCTCAGCGCGGTCGCATCAGAAGCAGTCGAGATTGCGCGTGAGCGGCTCGGCCGTCGCAGCGACGGTACGATTCACATTGAACTCTCCCTTGCTTCCGATCTGCCGCTCATCTCCGGTAGCTCCTCTGAACTCCAGGAAGTGATTGTGAATCTCGTCGTCAATGCCATCGATGCGATCGCGCACGAGGGAACAATCTCGGTTCACACGTCGATCGACCGCGACTCCGTGATCGTGGAGGTGACGGACAACGGATCAGGCATGTCAGAGGAGACGAAGCGACGGCTCTTCCGTCCGCTCTTCACCACAAAAGGAGATAAGGGCACAGGGCTCGGGCTATCGTCGTCCTATGCGATCGCACGGCGTCACGGAGGCGAAGTCAAGGTCCGAACCGCTCTCGGCGTCGGGTCCACATTCTCTCTGGTGCTTCCAATCACCTCGCCGACGATGTAGCGACCCGAATGCCCATCCCCGCCGGGTGGTGGTGCCCCTCTCCCGGCGGGAGAGGGGATAGGGGTGAGGGTCCCCGAGGTACGATCGCGTCATGCATCACGAACC
Organism: Thermoanaerobaculia bacterium; assembly: GCA_041750915.1. Classification (GTDB taxonomy): domain Bacteria; phylum Acidobacteriota; class Thermoanaerobaculia; order Gp7-AA8; family Gp7-AA8; genus JBGSYJ01. The sequence goes on from JBGSYJ010000232.1 coordinate 2,968, forward strand.
TCACAAGCTCGTCGAAAAAGCACACTAACTTCGAAGCCGACAGACTCCGGCAGAACGCTCGATTTTGTGAATCCGGAAATCGTGTTTGAGCGGATCGCACGTCTGGTTGTCGCTCTGAAGAAGCTCCCTCACCCCTGACCCCTCTCCCGCCGGGAGAGGGGAACCGCCCTTCCCCGCCTATTCAGCGTTTCAGCGCGGCCAGCATGATGTGGAAGATGACGTTCTGCTCCTGAACGCCTCGCACAAGGTGCGCCGACGGCCCGGCAGCGTAGATGGCGACATCCTCCCCCGCGTGTGTCTCGCTGCCGAGCGGCACGGTCGCTTCCTGCAGGAATTCGGCGTCCGTCGTGTCGACGTCCGTCAGATCGGTGCGCTTGCCTTTCGCGCCCGGGCCGTTCGCATAGCCGAGGGTCGTGTAGGGAAGCCCGTCGAGGCCCATGGCAAGCTTGCCGGTGGGCGCGCCGTCGGGACCTGTCGCAGGCACCTTTCCTGTGATCGGCGTCCCGCGCGGCGCATAACCAGCGAATGTCATCACGTGGCTGTGATCGGCCGTCACGATCACCAGAGTTTCGTCGAGATTGATCGTTTCGAGCGTGGCCGCGACCGCGCGCGATAACTCGATCGTGTCGGCCAGGGCGCGATACGCGTTTCCGTCGTGATGTGCATGGTCGATTCGCCCCGCCTCGACCATCAGGAAATATCCCTTCGGTTTCTTTGACAGGATCTGAATGGCCTTAAGCGTCATTTCGGTCAGCGACGGCTCGCCCTCCGGCTGAAGCGCGCGGTCGTGCTCGTACTGCATGTGCGAATCGTTAAACAAGCCGAGGAGATGATCGGTCGATGCGGCGTCGACTGCCGCGAGCTCTGCTCTGTTCTCGACAAACCTCGAGCGTGAGAACTTCGCAAGCCATTCCGCGGTGAGATCTCGTCCATCCGTCCGCTTGCCCTGTCTCGAGGTGGGGAGAAAGTGCCGCCTGCCTCCACCTAGCGCGACTTCGAGACCATCGCCGAACGAGAACTCGATCAACTGCCTCGCGATGTCGGGAAACCCTCCGGCGCGAGCCTCGGGGCTCAACTTCGAGTCGTCCTCCCAGTCGCGCGATGGCGAGTGCGCATAGCAGGCAGCAGGCGTCGCATGCGTGAGGCGCGCCGTCGAAACGATACCCGTGGCCAGCCCCCATGTTTCGGCAATCTCGACGATCGTCATCAGGCGACTCGAATCGGGCACCGGCCAGGAACGTGGAACCACGCTCTCATCGAGCGAGAGAACGCGCGAGCGCGTCTTCGCCCCGGTCACCATCGCCGTCATCGCGCCAGCGGAGTCCGCAACCTGCATGTCCGTGGTGTAGGTCTTCGACAGCGCAAGGTGCGGCAGCGTCTCGAAGCTGAGCAGATGCTCCTCTCCCGATCCACCCCTCCTCTGCCCTTCGAGAATTCGCGCCGCCGTAACGGTGGAAACGCCCATGCCATCCCCGACGAACAGAATCACGTTCTTCGCAGGCTGAGCTTTTAGATCGTGCACAGCCCTCTGGCCGGCAACGAACCAGCGATTCTGACTCTCGAGCGCCGCGCCGACTGCAGGGTCGTTGAGCCGGACGCCGGGGTTCCCGGACGTGCAGGCAGAGAGTGCGACGATCGACAGCAGGATGGCGGGAAGTCGGTTCTTCTTCAGGAGCGGTCTCCGAGATGCGAAATAGATTGCAAAGAGAATCCTATCCGAACACGCATCAAGTCTCTGCGCTGTTCTTGTAAAGTGGGCGCGGCCAGGGAATGGACACGCTCTCTCCCTCTCCCCGCGAAGTCGGGGAGAGGGTGGCGCGCGGGATTCGCAGAGAAGCGAAGGCTTGCGAGAGCGTCGCGCGCCGGGAGAGGGGCGTTGCGGGCTTGCTGCGACTCCGCCAATAGCCGACATTGGAGTTGTCTGCACGACCCCTCTCCCCTGCCCCTCTCCCCGTTCACACGGGGAGAGGGGAATTGGAACACCGCACAACTTCTTTACGAATGCTTCACATCGCGTATTCTCGTTGTGCTCCACCATCCACAGATGATCACTGACTATCACACGCACTCCTGGCGGTGCGGACATGCCGTCGGGACGATGTCGGAGTACGTGGAAGCCGCCATCGAGCGCGGCGTGGGCGAGATCGGGCTCACCGATCACGTCTATCTCTATTACGAGCCGCCGGAAAGCCGGAACTCCGAATGGGCAATGCCCGAGCGGCAGTACCCGGAGCACTACCGCGAGATGATCGCGGTGCGCGATCACTTCCGCGACCGGATCGCTGTGCGAGTCTCCGTCGAAGCCGATTATGTCGAGGGCTTCGAGCCGCAGCTCCGCGAATTCCTCGATGTGTACGAGTTCGACTACGTCCTGGGCGCCGTTCACTTCATGGACGGTTGGCTGATCGATGCGCCTGAGAACAGCGGCCGTTACCGCGAGGAAAGTGTCGCGGAGATCTACCGGCGCTACTACCTCCAGATGACGAAGGCAGTCCGCACCGGCCTTTTCGACGTCATGGCGCATCTCGATCTGCCGAAAAAGTTTGGACATGCTCCCGAGAGCGACGTCTCCGCTGAATTGAATGAGCTCCTCGACACGATCGAAGCGAAGCAGACCGTCGTCGAAGTTTCGACTGCCGGACTGCGCAAGCCCATCGGCGAGATCTATCCGTCCCCCGCGATCATTGCTGAAATCGCGAAGCGGAATATCCCGATCGTTCTCTCATCGGACGCTCACGCTCCCACCGAGATTGCCGCCGACTACGAACCGACGATCCGTCTCCTCGGGGACTTCGGCATCGAACAGGTGACGACGTTTGCCGGCCGGGAGAAACGCGTGGTGCCGCTCGGTTGAACGCTCCGAGTAAGATTCCATCGCGTTTTCCTTTTGCCGATAGGCCCCGTCTCTGGGGCGTCGCCGTCTCGCACTACCAGGTCGAAGGGAACGACTCCTGCGACTGGACTGCGTGGGAGGCCGAGGGCAGAACGCGCGGCGAGCCGTGCGGCAGGGCCGCGGGGAGCTGGGAGCGTTACGAGAGCGACGTCGACCTTGCGGTCGCAGCAGGCGCGAACTCGTTCCGCTTCTCGATCTCCTGGAGCCGT
>JBGSYJ010000233.1:0-16078 GCA_041750915.1 Thermoanaerobaculia bacterium
AGGGATCTGGGCGGTGGCTCCCTCTAAAAGGCCCCCTCCCAGATCCCTCGCTCGACGCTCGGGATGACACTCGCGCGATTGATTCACAGCCTCTCCGGACGACACCGGTCTTTCTCATGGCAGCGGAACCTCGAGCACAGGCGACGGCTCGCTCGTCCGAAGTCCCGACATCGTGCAGTCGAATTGCGCCCGCACGACATAGTGATACGTTGCTTCCCTCGCGGAGACAACCTTCGGAACGATGTCGACGACGCGGTTCGTCTCGTAGACATCGATGCGACCGTCGTAGGAAAAGTCCGCAGCGCCCGCGAGCTTTCTCGAACGCTCGACGATGTAATGGGCAACGGCGACCTGCTTCGCGTCAGGCGGCGCGGTTGAAGTGACCTCGGGCCATTCGAGACTCACTACATACACTTCCGCGCCACCCGAGACCGATTCCTTCACCGGCGGATTCGAATGAAGTGCGGAAGGCGCCTCAGGCGAGACGCCGGACGGAATGTCGAACTCAGCCGGCAGCGTCATCGCTGGCGACGCTGCACCGAAAACACCGCAGGCATCGACCGCGCGCACGCGATAGAAGTACGACTGACAGGGACTCGCGCGATGATCGGTGAAGCGCAGCGCCGTCATCGGCCCGATGTTCGGATGGAGGTCGTCCACACGCGTGTCGTCGCCCGGCGAAAATGCGCTTCCCACTTCCGCGCGGACGCGGTGCACTTCGTACGTCTCCAGATCGATCAACCTTCGGTCGAATGGTGGAAGCGGATTCGCCGTGAAGCCGTCAGAGACAACGCAGGAGCCCGGCGAAAGCGAATCGACGTTTTCGCCGGCGCGGTTCCACGCAACGCTCAGTGCGTAATCCGGAGCTGCATGAACGACGGACGGTGCAGCCGGTACGCTGCCCGGCGTATTCGCCGGAAGCTCATGCGACGGCGTCACGCTGACCGGCGGCGAGTACGCGCTGAAGACGTTGTGCACCGGATCCCACGACCGGACTGCGAACGTGTAAGCAGCCTCGTGTTCTTCCGCCCGGTAGACGAAGCTCGTCTCTCCGACGACATCGTGCACGCTGCTGCTTCCACCGCCGTTCACCATCACCTGATAGGCCTGAACTCCGGCGACCGCAGGCCACGTGACGACAATGCGGTCGCAGTGACCCGGGCATGCAGTGATCGCCTCCGGCACGGCGACACTGGCTGAAGGAACGGGGCCGTGATCCCGCCCCGACAATCCAACGTTTCCCAGCTCGACCGTCGCTGTCAGCCGGAACTTCCGGTGGCTTCCTGCAGATGGCGGATCGGGAGTCCACGCAACCGGGTCGCGATAGTTGCTCACGGGACGCTCCGACATTCCGACGAGCTCGATCTCGACGCGCCGGATCTCCGCGCGTGCGAGTCTCGCCGACCCCGCCGTGCCGTCTGCACCTCCCAACTCCGTCGCCGAAAGCTCTGCCCCGTCACGGTCGAAGTAGCGGAACCGGAGGCGAAAGATGTTGTCCGCGACGACTTCCCTCACTGCGTCACCAGCAGTGTTGAAAGTCACGCGAACGAGTTGATACGGCGGATCCGTCTGTTCAGCGAGCGAGGTCGCCGAAACGCTCACTGCACGGATCTCTTCATTCGCCGGCAGTCCATCCTCGAGCGTCGCGTCCCTCCGCCCGCCGCTTCCTGTCAGGTCAGCCTGCAGCGTTACCGCGTGAGGCAGCGTCCCGCTCTTCCCCAGGACGAAACCGACGATCTCGTCGTTTCCCGTCGTGACGAGGTGCCGTTCGCCGGGACCTGTCCCCTCGAGAAGAGTCTCCCGCTCTCCGTCGAAGTCCGCCCTGACGAAGAGCGCGGACTCCCATGCGCCTTCGATCGCCTCATCGCTGATGGATGGATCGCCGGCGGGGTTCACGCCCGATCCCGCGCTGCGCAGTGTCACGGCGATACGGTCGAGTGCGAAGCGGACTGTCCGTTGCTGTACGACATCCGCATCGAGCTGTTCGTGCGTGGCCTGTGCGCGGAAGATGAGCACGTACGCAGTGAGAGAAATCAGCGAAAAGATCGTCGATGCGACCAGCACCTCGACGAGCGTGAGACCGCGTTCTCGCCGCGGGCTCTTCATGGATCTCTCCGGACCTGCAGCGTGTCGAGCCGAAGCTCCCGCGAGCGCACTCCCCGCTCGGTCCAGAGCACACGCACTTCTACACGCAGCATCGATGCGTTCGCGAACGTCGTCCCGATCGGCAGCGCCTCGATCCGCACCGCAAGCTCATTGCGCTTCTCCTCACCACCGCCATAAGGAAGATCCGCATCGAGAAACATCTCGCGCAACTCGTCCCGCACTGCGGCCGACCCGCCGGAGCCTTCGGCCTCGGTCACCTCCAGCTCACCACCGAGAACCTTTCGCGCCCACACCTTCTCAATCGATGGCGAAGACCCGCTCGCGTCGAAGAGCAGATGCGCCGAAGGCCTGCTCACCCGTTCCATGACGCTGCGCCCAAGCGCCGAAGCACGCGTCAGCGACCGCGCGTCGTGCGTCCGATGAAGCGCAACCGTGAACAATCCGAGCGTCCCCCCCACGACCATCGAGAGGATCGCCATGCTGATCAACACTTCGATGAGGGAGAATCCGCCGCACTTCGAGTTGTGAGTTGTGAGTTCTGAGTTGTGAGTTCCCACCGCCCCCGTGTACGGGAACGTACATTTCCCCGCGCAGACGTAGCCTTCGCGATGCTGGTGCTCACAACTCACAACCCACAACTGGGCGGAGGGGCGGGGGCCAGAACCGGCGGTGACGGGGGCAGGCCGCATCATTTCCACACTCCCGCTTGGGGGTCGTACCTGAGAATCCGCACCCGCCCCGTCGCGCCGTGAACGCGGACTGCTGCGGCGCCACCGCGTCCGTCGGTGAGGTAGATCGAGCCCGGCGTTGCTTCGCCCCGTTTCGAGAACGAGCAGATCTTCGAGACCCCGAACTGGACGGCAGCGGCGGATGGAGGGAAGGGCTTGCCCGTGTCGGGGTCGTTCGGGCGTGGTTCCGTAAAACCGATCCGGATGCTGTGCTCACCTGCGAGAACGGTCGTTGCGCTGCGGAGCGGGATGTCGATGCCGGCTGCGATGTCGTCGTTCCGCACGCCATCGCCGTCAGTGTCGTCGTAGATCGTGTAGACCCACTTCCCGCCGGCCATCGTGAATTTCACGCCGGTGTTGACGTCGCGCGACATCGCCCGCGAGCGTGCGAAGTGCAGCGACGCGGAGGCTTCCTGCGCGGCGGCGCGAAGAACCATCGAGCTCCGCACCGTTGAGAGCGCCGGCACGGAGACGGCGACGAAGAGACCCATGATCGAGATGACGACGAGCAGTTCGAGCAGCGAAAACCCGCGGAACCGGCCGCCGTCATCAGGCGGTTTGAACAGGGACGTTACGAGCGTTGTCTTCATGCCGGCACGCAGTTGCAGGCCGCCCGCCGGAGGGGGGTTCGGGACCAACTTACGAAGAGTCAGAGAGTTGTCTGAACTGCAGGTTTGGAAGCGCTGTCAAAATCTATTGCGTGCGAGGGCGGACGCAAATCAATCTGCTTCAAGTCAGGCGAGGCATGAACGAGCTTGTCATCCCGAGCCTGGTCGTGCGGGCGGGAGGGGCGAGGGATCTCCGGCGATGGTACAGAGTTGCCTATCGCTCTCCCGCCACCACCCGTGCCCATCACGAATCTCGAATGTACTATCGCCGGAGATCCCTCGCCCCTCCCGCACACCCCGCGCTTGCTCGGGATGACAAGTCCTGAAGAGTGCCGCGAGCTAAGCCCCGCCCGTCGTACAATCCCACACGAATGTCTGCGCTCTTCGCCCTTTACGCCTTCGCTCTGGGCGCAATCATCGGCAGCTTCCTCAACGTCGTCATCCACCGTTACCCACGCGAAGAATCGATCGTCTTTCCGCCGAGCCGCTGCGGGTACTGTCAGGCGCGCATCAAGCCGTACGACAACATCCCCATCCTCAGCTACCTGATCCTTCGCGGCCGCTGCCGACGCTGCAAAGCGTCCTACGGCTCGCGCTACGTCATGGTCGAGCTGGCGAATGCGCTCTTCTACCTCGCGATTTACCTCCACGTCGGCGTGAGCCTCGCCTTCATCCCCCTCGCGGCGATCGTCTCGATGACCATCGTCCTCATCTACATCGATCTCGACATCCTGATCCTCCCGGACGTCATCGATCTCCCCGGTATCGCCATCGGCCTCGTGATCGGCTGGATGGGACTCGGAACGCTCTACCCCGAGCTCATCCTCGCGATCAATCTGCTCGACTCGGTCATCGGTGCGGCCTTCGGCGCCGGAATCCTCCTGGCGATCGGCATGGCCTACAAACTTCTTCGCAAGATCGACGGCATGGGTCTCGGCGACGTGAAGATGCTCGCGATGATCGGCGCCGTCACCGGCTGGCGCGCCGTCTTCCCGCTGCTGTTTCTCGCATCCGTCGGAGGCGCGATCATCGGCCTGATCGTCGCCGCCCGGGAGCGTCACAAGGACCTCCAGTTCCCGATCCCGTTCGGAGTCTTCCTCGGACTCGCCACATTGGCCGTGATCTTCTTTGGAAATACACTCTTCACATGGTACCAATCGCTACTCGGAGGCTGACCCCCGTAGGGTTCCGGCGAGACATCAAGTTCTTTCTCGCCTGCCTGGTCGGATTTCTCGTCTTCATCATCCTGACGCTGCTCGTCCTTCTGCAGACCGTGACGCAGCGGGCGACCGAGCGGACACTGGAACAGTGGCGGTTTGCGAGTGACGTTGCGACCGCAGCGCTCAACCGGCTTCCTGAGAGCGCGAACCGATCCGAGATCGAGTCGCAGCTCATCTTTCTCCGAGGCCAGTACGACATCACCACGATTGCGCTTGCAATTCCCGGCGAGACGCCGCTGGTCTCCGGGTTTCCGGCTGCAGACAGTGGAGTGTCGGACGTAAAGCGGAACACACAGCACGGCGAGGTGACGTTCAGCTTCGATCCCGCGGAACTGGTCGCCGCGCGCAAGACCTTCCTCTACACCGCCGGCATCTCCATCGCGGCCACGATCCTCGGAACAATTCTTCTTTCGCTCTACCTTCCGAGGATCGTCCGTCCGATCGAAGAGATGCTGGATGACGCCAGCGTACTGGGCGAGCGCGCGGCAGGCGTCGACGAGGCGAACTACCTGATCGATACGTTTCGCAATTCGATCCAGACACTTCGGGAACAGGAGGTCGAGCTCAAAAGGCTTCACGAGCTCGAGAAGACACGCGCGGACGATCTTCAGCGAATTACGGCGACGCTGACCCGAAGCCTGACCTCCGGCTTCATCGCAACAGACCGGGACGGACGTGTCATCGACATGAACGCAGCGGCGAGGGAAATTCTCCGGTTGCCCGAACGACAGGATTCCGCCGGACTCACCGTCCCCGAGGCGCTCGGCGACACTCCATTCTCGGCCGAGCTCCAGCGGGCCATCGATTCAGGCGTCCCGATGTCCCGTCAGGAAATCAAACACCCCGACGGGAACGAGAGCGTAACGATCGGGCTGAGCACCGTGCCGCTGACCGATGAAGACTCGAGACCTCTCGGCGTAATCGCACTCTTTGCCGACCTGACACCCGTCCGGCTGCTCGAGTCACGCGTTCGGGAAATGCAGACGCTGGCCGACCTGGGAGAGATCTCGGCGGGAATCGCCCACGAGTTCCGCAATTCCCTCTCCACGATCCTCGGCTATCTGAAACTGGCCGGAAGGGATCCGCTGCCCGACGAGACGCGCAAGCGTCTCGGCCATGCTGAAGAGGAGGCGACACTGCTTTCGGAAGCCGTCGAGGGTCTTCTCAGTTTTGCGCGGCCGATGCAGATGGAGATGCGACCGACGCAGCTCGCACCGCTCGTGCGTGGAATCGTCGAACGGTTCGAAGATCAGTATGAAGGCGTCGCGATCGAAGCGAAGCTGTCCGAGGTTACGATCGTTGCCGATGCGGTGCTGGTGTCGCGTGCTGTGGAGAACCTGATCAGGAACGCGATCGACGCCGTACGGCAGAAGGGCTCAGGGACGATCACGATCACACTCTCGGACGATCCTGCGCCGCAGCTGACGATCGCAGATACGGGAATCGGGTTCGAGCCTGAGGCAGCTGCCCGCCTGATGTTGCCGTTTCAGTCGGACAAGCCGGACGGCATGGGCCTCGGGCTGCCGCTGGCGCGGAAGATTGTGATGCTGCATGGGGGAAGTCTGCAGCTGACGGGAGCGCCTGGCGAAGGGGCGAGTGTCGTGATCGAGTTTCCGGCCGGGTAGGGCCAACTCAACATTCAACGCCGTGCTCTCCCTCTCCCCGCGAAGTCGGGGAGAGGGTGGCGCGCGGGATCGCGCAGACGTCGAGAACTTGCGTGACCGTCGCGCGCCGGGAGAGGGGCCTTTGGGGCTTGCAGCTTCTCCTGCCAGTAGGATGTATTCGAATTGCCTGCACGGCCCCTCACCCCTTGCCCTCTCCCCGTTCACACGGGGAGAGGGGGTACTGACCGGACAGATCGAGGACATAAACCGGAGACATCGAGGACAAATCTAGGCAAGGATGCATTCGGAGGTATCTGAATGCCCTGGAGGAGCCCGATGAGCGCAAGAGAAGCCCTGATCCACGACATTAACGATGGGATGAGCGTGGGGCAGCAGCCAGGCTGCATGGGGTAACACGGTCGTGTGCCTACAAGTGGTTTGGTCGATTCGAAAAGCTGGGAGACGCCGGTCTTCTCGAGCGCTCGCGCGCACCAGAGCACAGCCCGAATCGAACCGAGCAGCAGTATGTGGATGAACTGCTCGCTCTAAAGCGAGAGCATCCGAGCTGGGGTCCGGCAAAGTTGGTTGAGATGCTCATACAACGGCACGGCAGACGCATTCTGGCCGTGAGTACGGCAGGTGAGCATCTGTCGCGCAACGGCATGGTCAACAAGCGTGGCTCACGCCAGCGAATGGCGGGCCGGATCGAACACCCGCCGTTCGATCTCGGTGGGGCTGGCCACTCGATGACTACGGACTTCAAAGGCCAGTTCCGTATGGGAAACGGGAGACTTTGCTATCCGTTGACCATTGCTGATCCTTTCAGTCGATACGTGCTCGCCATCGATGCGATGACATCGACCGGGATGGTCACCGCGCAGACCGCATTCGAGCGCGTCTTTCGGGAGTTCGGCGTTCCCTTTCAGATGCTTAGCGATAACGGAACGCCATTCTGCTGCTCGAGATCCCTGGGCGGATTGACCCAGCTGTCCAAATGGTGGATCCAGCTCGGGATCATTCCGATTCGCATCCAGCCGGGGCATCCACAACAGAACGGCATCCACGAGCGCATGCATCGAACTCTCAAGGAATGGATCGAGAGGCTGCTGCAATACGACTCAAAGAATCAGCAGAAAAGCTTCGATGCGTTTCGACAAGAGTTCAATGACGTTCGGCCGCATCAAGCTCTCGGCCAGAAGCCGCCTGCGAGCGCCTTCCAGTCCTATCGGCCGTTCCCCACGCGCCCGAGCAAGATCGAGTACGACACGACCATGACTGTGCGTGCGGTTCGTTCCAACGGACAGATCAAATGGGACGGCGAGATGATCTTCGCCAGCGAAGTCCTTGCTGGCGAGAATATCGGCCTGCTCAAAGTCGATGAGACCCTCTGGGCTATTCACTACGGCGCAGTGCGGATCGGGTACCTCGACGAGCTGACCAATCGGATACAGAACAGAGAGCCACAGGAAGAGAAACGCACGAAAAGCTCAGCAAGGGAAAAAACAAAAGACGAACACCAAGATTAGCTGCTACGGTGCTATTCAACTGTCCTCGATGTCTCCGGTTAGTGTCCTCGATGTCCCGGTTCGTTCAGGGGAACGCGGCCATGCCCTTCGCTTTTCTGACCTCCCCTGAAATCGAGGACAAGATGGTGCGCTGTTGTTACTTTTTCACCCATTTTTGCTGTGGAAACTCAGCCCCACCAAAGAAGCTAAGCTGCTAAATACCGGTGTATAAGGACTTACTTCCACCATCCCCCATGGCATCTCGACTGCAAAGGAACCACACCACATGAATCCTTCAAGATCCTCCATGCGCCGGTGTGCCCGCGGCTTCTCTCTTGCGGAGTTGCTGGTCGTGATCGGCATCATCGGCCTCATTGCGATGGTCTCGGTCCCCGCATTCATGAATTTCGCCCGTTCCAACAACATGCGATCATCCCTGACCGGGTTCAACACCGATTTTCGAGACCTCCGGCAGATTGCCATCACGAGAAGCATCCGGATCAAACTCACCTTCACTGTCGGCGGAGTGAACTCGAAGCGTTATGCAGCATTCCAGTCGACCGATGGCGGAACGACATGGACACCCCTGCTTGCGCCGCGGAAGACATTTCCCCGCGACCTGGAGCCCGGTGTCTATTTTCAGTCGACCACTTACACCGACCTTCCCGGCGATTCTGACGGCGGACGGCCTGACATCGTCTTCTTTCCGAACGGATCGGTCTCAGCCGGCACCGTCGTGCTGCGTACGGACTGGGACATTCCCTACAACAATTACAGCATCGCCATCGGACCTGTAGGCCAGATTACGACGACGCGATCTCACGTATAGGAAGACTGAATGATTTCTCGCAAGCAGAAGGGCTACAGCCTCATCGAAACAATCCTGGCTATGGCGCTGATGGGATTCGTCGTCATGTCTCTGGCGACACTGTTTTTCTTCGGTCGCCGGAACGTGTACAGCGGCAAACAGATGACACAGGCCATCTCGGTGGGAACCCGTGTGCTCGAAGATATTTCGAGCCTGAACAAGAGGGCCGTTTACAACGGCGCCTTCGGAATCACCGATACGGCGGCCGGCACGTCGATCACTGTCGACGGCGTCACCTATGCGAACAGCAGAATTCGATCCACCAACGCCACAGTGATCCCCTCGCCGCCGGCTGACATCGGCACAGAGAGGACCGATGTCACCACGCCTACCGGCCCTGCGTTCCTGACGAACTGGAGGAACCAGATCGGCGACACCCTTCAGGATGGATCTGTGACGATGATCCTCACGCCGGTGGAAGACCCGACCAACACGCCTGCTCAGTTCCAGACCGCGACTCTGATGCGCATCCGCGTCATCGTTCACTGGAGCGAAGCGAAGCGGCGGCGCAATGTCATGCTCGATACCGTGAAGCCTTTTTGAGGAAAGTTGCCATGAAACCCACTTCAGTCAACCGGAAGTCCGAGCGCGGTTTCTCGCTGGTCGAGATGATCATCGCCGTCGCGATCATGGTGGTAGTCATCGTTGCCGCCTTTCTGATCTACGACAAGAGCAACCAGGTATTCAAACAGTCGAGCGAATCTGCAGACATGCAGCAGAACACGCGCATCGCTTACGAGAAACTCGTAGCTGACATCCGCATGGCAGGCTTCGACTACAAGCGGGGCGGGAGAATAAGCGCCTCGGGAGCAGCCGCATGGGCGCCGGCTCGGGCGTACATTGCCGGGACCGTCGTCACGCCCACCAGCCCCAACGGACACATGTACCGCGCTACAAACGGCGGGACGAGTCATACCGCGGAACCTGTATGGCCAACCACGAGTGGCGGAACGGTGGCCGAGGGCGGAGGCTCGACTGTCACCTGGCAGGAGACCGGCTCGGTCGTGTTTGAACAACCCGATGAACAGATCGAGCTCGCCCTGGAAAGCGCCATCACGATGCGGGGCAACTTCGACTTCGACGCCAACGAAACAGGCGACATCGACAGCGGCCGCGAGCCGACCCTCGAATCCGAGCACTTCCCTGTCGTAACGACCGGCAACTCCGAGATCGTCACGTACGCCCTTCGCTCAACCGATGCTTCGAAAAACACGGACTCCCTGACCTTCTACGCAGATGTCAATGCGAGCGGAGCACCTTCCCGCACATCCTACCCCGGTGGCGCGGCGGAACGGCTGATCACGATCCCAAGTGTCGATCTCAGCAACGCCAACCCGCCTTACACACTGTTCCGGTTCACTCTCGCCGATGACGGATCGGTCGTTTCCACTCCGCTTGCCAGCAACATCCGCAGCCTTAGCTTTGACTACTTCGAAGACGGCGCGGCAACCGTGCCATTGACGAATCTCGCCGCAACTCCGGCGCCGGCACCGAATGTCGGAGGCCTCGGCCAGTACAATCCAGCCAACCCGACAGCTCCGATCACCGAGAGGATCATTCGCTCGAAGATCAGAGCTGTACGCGTTGACCTGGTGGGGATGAATCCTCAGCCCGACGGCGCTTATACCGATGCGTCCGACGCCATCGCACCGAACCATCGAAAGTTCGCGGTCGAAAGCACGATTGTCCCAAGGAACCTAGGCAAAGTCGGCATTCCCGAGGTTGAAGGCAACCCGCCCGAGGCTCCCACGATCACGAGCGTGTATTACGGGTATTGCGGAATTGCGGTTGTGAACTGGACTACTGGCACCGGAGTCACTCCCTCCACATACGCCGTCCTCTATGACACCTCGCCGACCGGTTCATTTGCCAATGCCCTCTCCGCGGGGTTTGCCACGACATACGCCGTGAACCTTACGAACGCTACGAACCTCGATCAGCGGTTCTATTTCCGCGTCCGGGCAACGAACTCTGTCGGAAGCACGGTCTCGACGAACACCATTGATGTGGAACTGAAGAACCTCACGAAGCCGTCCGCTCCGACCTCCGTAGTCGCCTCAGGTGGCGGCGGTGGCGCTCCGGCCGCGGTGGCAAACCAGATCGCGGTCACCTGGACGGTTCCGGGGACCAATGCTTCCGGTGCGCCCCTGGCCACTCCGTCGGGCGTGGCGACACCTTCGAACTTCCCCACGGAGATCGCCGGATTCCGGATCTTCCGCGGCACAACCAGCGGCTTCGTTGCCGATGTAGGGGCCAATATGGTGGTCGATGAATCTGCATCCGGCGACAACCGGCCGGTCGGAGACGGTGCCGGCAACTACATCTGGGTCGACCGCAATGCCGCGAACTGCAAGGACTACTACTATCGCGTACAGATCGTCGAGGCCTGCGCCGTCGACGCCGATTTCAACGATCCGGCCAATATCGATCAGTCCCTCAGCACCCTTTCTCCGATTGCAACAAGCCCGGGGATCCGCGGTCGCGGAGAAAGCGCCATTGCACCCCAGGCGCCGACGTTCCTGGCAGTCGACGGAGCGACAAGCAGTTGCAACGCACTACTCAACCTCTGCACAGTCAACCTGAACTGGCGCAAGACGGAGTTGGATACCGCGGCCAACCCCATCATCGTCGACCGCTACAACGTCTACCGTGTCCGGAAGGGAGGCGGCTTAGGCACTGGAACCGCGACCCTGATCGGAACCGTGACCAATGCCGACGTCATCCCCGGGATCGCCGTGACCTACACGGACCCCACCGCACTTCAAAGAAACCTTCTCAACAGTATTCCCTTCGCGTACGAGTACACGGTGGCGGCTCAACAGTGCAGCATCGAGAGCGCGAAATCCGCGAAAGCGGACTTCCCGCCGCCATGCTCGTTCACCGGCTCGATCGTCATCGAGACGGGGGCGACCTCGGGTAACGGAACGATCGGGGACCCCTGGGTCATGAATTCCGGTAGCGGAATCGAAGTCCAGCCGCCATCCGGCGGCGTACTCACCTCCGTGACCGTCGACGTCTACAACGGAGCGTCGCTCATCTATTCGTATCCCACCGACACCATTCCCCCCTTTGAGTTCGACTGGACTGATCGGGTGGACGGGACTGTCTATCGGCTCGTCTTCACGATCGAGGACGACGCGGCCTGCATCGAGCAAGTCGAGCGCTACGTGATGGACGAAGTTGCCCCGAACTGCACGCTTTCCGTCAACAATCCGGATGGCAGCATCTTCACACGCACGACCAACGCGTCGCCTGACTTCCGCTTCACGCTGAACATGGTCAACTCCGCTCCCGAAGCATTGAACCTCGACGAAATCACGGTGGTGTGGTCAAAACCATCCAAGGTCGATTGGCGAAAAACTTCCTCCAACACGAATCAGGTCACGCTGAATGGCAAAGACTTCACCAATACAAGTGGGGCCAGCGGAGGTACAAAGACGATCTCGGTCAATCCTCCACCTACCGGACTCAACACTACCGATACGACGGTACCGGCGAGCGGCAGCCGGAGCGTGCTCTTCAATTTCTACAAGACCGGTTCAGGCGGGGGTGGGGGCGCGACGATCGACGTCGCCCAGATCACAAACATCTGCGTGAAATACAAACGTGCGTCGACTGGATCGTTCCAGTACAACTGCCGCGTCCACAAACTCCCGGGTCCCGACGCATCCACGAATAACCCGATCAGTTGCGACTAAGGCGAGATAATGAGAGAAATGAAACAGTTTGTCGCAAAAACCAGAAAAGCCCTCAGGGAACGAGGATCTGCGTTGCTCGCGAGCCTCATGGTCATCGCAGGACTGTCCATCCTGGGCCTGGCCTTCGTTGCCGTGTCCGAAACCGAGGCAGCGATTTCGGTCAACGAACGAAATCATACCCAGACGGTGGCGATGGCCGAGGCCGGAGCAAAAACTGTGGTGCAATGGTTTCAGGATCCGGAATGGGCGCTGGCTCGTGGTCTGATGCCGGCGAACGCCGATGCGCTGAAAAACACGCGGACCGTCGACGGCTATGTGGGCAAGTACAAGCCGACACTGACGGACCGGCTGGCTGATAAACCGTACAAGCCGGCACCTGAAAACCGTTTCTACGGCACAGAAAACAGCCCCGACATCTTCATCAGCAACGTCAATGCCTCCACGTTTCTCGAGAGTCTGAATTCCAAACTCTTCACCACAGACGACTCGGGCGAGATCAGCGAGATTCGCATCTACGCGCCTCCGATCATCGGAGGCACTCTGGTCGCCGACCCCGATGGCAAACAGTTCTGGGTGGGCGGCACGCGGTACGGTCTCGCAACGATCTGGGTTCGCGCCGAGAAATATCGAGACGGCGCAGACCCGATCGCGTCCGCGACGGTCAAGATGGTCGTCTCCGAATTCCCCGTTCCGGGACCCTCAGGCGTGCTCGAGTCGGGTGGCGCCCTGCACGCGAAAGGCAACTTCGACGTTCGCTGGGGCACGGTCACCGCACAGACGACGCTGAATCTCGCCAAGAACTCCTCAACCATCCCATGGTTCGACGCCTACGACCGAGCACATTTCGAGCATGGGTACGACTCATCCGACTCCTGGACTGCGAACAAAGTGTACCTGGCGGGTGCAATCGTCCGTCCCACGGCCGGCCGCATTGCATCGAATCCTGCGTTGAGATTTCACGAGTATGTCGCCACGGTCGGCGGCACGAGCAGCGGGACGGAACCGACGGCCAGCGGAGGCGGCAGCTGGCCGACCGCGGCCGGCGGAACGATCGTAGACGGCGGCGTGACCTGGAGGCAGCGTCCTCAGACCGCATTTCCGAATGACGGGACTCTCTACGGCGGCAACAACTGGCTTTATGAGCTCGTCAAGCCGGGAAGCAATGACTACGGAGACCCCTGGTTCGAGGTACGAAGCCGTGGCGAAGTCGTCGGCGCCGCCGGAACGAACCCACAGCCGTACCCATACGACCAAATCACGGACTCGACGACCGGAACCAACTCGCATTGGTTCCAGTACCAGACCTTCAGCCAGCGCGACAAATACAAGGAAGTGATCTTTCCCAAGTTCGACTATGACTACTGGAAGAGCGTCGCCGTGGCTGGAAACGGACAGAAAGGTGTTCACTTTCTCAGCTACGATGGCGGCAACTACACGGACGGTGTGTACAGCAAAGACGTTCGTACCTGGATGACGTTCGAGCCCGGCTTCTATTTCTTCGATACGAAGAACGGGCTGAATCCACAGAATTCCGGGCCGGGAGTCCTCTCCCCCGATATTCAGGTGAATGGCGGATCAGCGAACGCTCAGGGATTCTTCTACTTCAATTCCGGATTCGGAACGAAGGGGCTGGGCTCAACGGCCGGCTACTACCCCCAGCCGGGCGAACCTTACCGCGATATCGGCTATGCCAAAGTCAATGAAGTGAGCGGACCCTCGGGAGCTCAGGGCGACTGGTTCCGCGACGCGGCCGGCAATCGCATTTACGAAAACGCTGCAAATGAGGGCTGGGATTACCAGGACCTTTCATGGAGCAACACTGGCAGCACTTCCGGCGGTTCTAAAAACGGCAAATTCGACGTCTATGTAAAACAGAAGACGGTGCGTTCAGACAGTGGCACCACGTTCACGGCGTGGTTCCCCGTTGCCTACTACCCCGGCTGCCATCCGGGCGACAACACTACGCTGGGCGCAAACCCGCTCGCATGCTCGGAACCTCATGAACCGTATCTGAATCTGCAGTACAAGAACTCCGCCAATAAAGACAATTCCGTCGCGGCCGGCTGGGACGACCCGACACTCAATCGACGCCCGAAACGGACGTCGGACGGTACGAGGTTCGGAACCCCCGTCACCTGCACGTCCACATCATCGCAGGAAGACTGCACGTCCGTGGCGTACGACCGGGACGGAGCGCTTCAGGAGATTACCGCGGCGGTCGACGGCGTAATTTACATGGAGGGGGAGTTCGACTCTACAGGTAACGCTCACTACTACGGGGCGGTGATCGCTGCGCAGTACGTCGACCCGAAGGGAACTCCCACGATCTACTACGACGAGGCACTGAAGAAAGGCTCCTGGCCCCCGCCGGGGATCGGACTCCCCCGCGTATTTGTCACGAGCGTGCAGACGGATCAATAGCAGCGCACTTCAAATTCTAAGGAACGGTGCAGCAGTTTCCTGCTGCACCGTTTTTCAGTCTCTTCTCAACGGATTCCCGGAGTCAGAGACCGCGGCTGCCTGGATCGGAATTTCCTTAGATCCTCCGCCGCGTCCGCAGCGAGCGGACTGTTTACCCGCTGATAGCACTCGCTCCGGCTCGCCAGAAACGCTTCCTGCCAGGGAATGTGCGGCTCGAACCCGCTGAGAATCTCGACGTATCGTGAATTGCACGGTCCTTCCGGAAGACGATCAGCAATCGCGAGAAGTGCACCGAGGCGTCGCTCCTCGCTCAGATAGAGCGCGAATGGTTCGCTCAGTGCCCGGTAGAGCTCCAGCGGGGCTTCTCCAGATGGATCATCCGCAGCAACTCCGACGGCTACGTCGAGAGAGCGATGCATCACGACCGGCAGCGGCCACGGATTCGTGCGATACCCTTCAAACGCGCGGCGAAGCATTTCAGCAGCTTCCGCGAATCGTTCCTGTTTCCACCAGAGTCGCGCGAGAAGAACCTGCCCCTCGATCGGCTCACTCTCACCGACTCTCGAGATGTACGGCATGGCCCTTTCGTCGCCTGCATCAGCCAGGGATTCCGCGAACGAGACGAGCTCCACATGATTGAGAGGGGGCCGGTCCTGTGCGGTCCAGAAGCGAACAGATTCCGCGTAGTTGCCCGCCATGTAGCGCTCCTGAGCAAGGCCCCGAAGCCGTCGCTGCGGCGTGGCGCTGGCAGGGATAAACGGCGGCACCTCCTGAATCAGGTAAAGCGAGAGCCTGTGGTCTTCCATACTCTCGATCTGCTCGGGAGAAATGGGGATGTTCGGTGCCGCATCGTCCATCAGCCTTGCCGCATCGCGCAACTCTTCGAGGTTGAAGCTCCTGAACTGTCCCAGCGTCCGGGCGAATCCATACTCGATGATCGTCCTGTCATCCGTGTTTAGCGGCGCGCCGCGTCCGATGGAGCGGGCTGTTTTCGTTCCCGAGACGTATCTGGAAAGCAGGCCATCGATGGAGTCGACGCGCCAGACGTTCCAGAGGGCGGAGCGGTACGGCTCGGCAAGAATGATCTGCTGCAGCTTCGTGGCATCCATCGCGATCGGCTGGTTCGCGGCCACGAGCAGAAGATCCCCGTGCTGGGTCTGCCAGGTTTCGACCACGGGGAACACCGAAGTCAGCGTCGCGTAGATCGTTCGCAATGTCTCCGCATCAATCTCATACGCCTGGAGAAACTGAAGGAACAGGCCGCCCTCCGCCAGCTTCGGCGCGCAGGCCTGATAGAAGTTGCGGGTGAAGAGACTCGCA
>JBGSYJ010000234.1:0-2412 GCA_041750915.1 Thermoanaerobaculia bacterium
CTACGAGCGTTTCGGTTGGGTCTTCCGGTGGGTCCCGCTAATGGATGGAGCGACAAACGACGGCGCCTACGGATCGGCCGCCGCACTCCAGACGATCGACCCCTTCTACATGCTGGGAGTCTCATTCCCCGCGACCGCCAGAACTGCCCCCTCTCCGCTCGGTGGCGTCGAGCGCAGTTTCAGCGAGCGCCGCTACCGCCGTCAGATGCTGTCGGTGACCAAGCGGGCAAATGAGAGGGAGAACAATCGTTAGGTTTCTGGATCACACGCCCGCTTCTCATTCCTGATAGTAGGGAATCTTCACCCGACGGCCCTGCGAGTCCAGCACGATCACGAAACCAAGCGGTCGCTCGGGCAGTTCCGCCCCAGCGGCTTCCAGAGTTGGGTCGAGGAACTGAAGCTCGCCGTCAGCGGCAAAGCCCATCCGCTGGACGCCTGTCCTGCTGAATGTTGAGAGCAACGGCTTCTGAACGGGCCAAATCGCCGCGCCGCGAAGCTCTCCGATGCCGCCCCACCACTGCGTCAGCGGATTCGAGCCCTGAGACTGATCCCAATTTCCGAATACCGTTACGCCGTATCTGTTCGCCCCGATTACCGGCTGAAGCGTTTGCGTGAACTCATTGCCCGAGATCACGATGCCTTCGCGCCTATGGTTGCTCGCTTCGTCGATCTCTACCCCTACCTGAGTCGAGAAACTGTTTCCCGTGATCGACATGCCGCTGACCATCCCTATCAGGTGAATGGCTTTCTCTGTATCAGTCGCCCCGAAGGTGTTGCCGTTAATCGAAACGCCCATCCAGTGAGCCGGGCCATTCGAGATGATGATCTCGGGGTCCACATCGCCGCCCGGATCACCGAACCAGTTGCCAGAGATCTCCAGGCCGATGGTCTGCGCGATGTAAGCGTCGCTGTAGATCGCCCGGTCCATCCCTGTTTCGCGTGGCGTGTCATACATCACCTCCGCACGGAAGAACTCGAACGTATTTGAGCGGATCGCCCATCCCTGAGCAGGGTTGAGGATTGCCGCCTTCCATAAGTACTGAAAGTCGCACCCCTCTACGAGCACGCCGTTCGCGAAATAGGTTGTGCCGAGCCCCAACCCCTGATCCCATCCCATGCCCCGGATGCCGACCTGAGCGCCGATGAACTTGGTGGCCCGCACGGCCGAAACTACGGTGTTCCCGAAGTTCAGGAGATTGTCTGCAGTCGTCGGCCTTCCCGCTGCGTTCGTGTAGGAGCCGAGCGTGCAATGCTCGACTACGGCGCCGTTCGTGTCGCCTGAGCTTCGACCTGTGGCGCTGTCCGGATTCCATGAGAAGTCGATCAGTGAACCGGTGAACTCCGGAGATGAGTAGTAGACGGCGAGGTTCTGAATCCGGCCGGGGTTACTCCTGGAGTCGATGAACCGCCGCCCATTGCCGCGATAGATGAGCCGAGACGCTTGCAGCTGGACCTGACCGAACGCAGGACCGGAGACGCCCGTCAGGGTGATCGGCCCGCGCCGGTTGTCTCTTGCACCGCCGTCATACGCTATGTCGATAGGACCGTCGCAAGGAAACCAGCCCTGAGGAATGAGGATCGTTCCGCTTTGCCTGCGAGGGAGCGCGTCGATTGCTTTCTGAATCGCTGCCGTCTGATCGGCGCCGTCGTAGTCCGCTTGAGGGACAGCACCCGCCCATTCGATGTTGATGATCCCTGCCGGGGCCTGACGTACCCAGTAACCGTTCGCTGACCGGAACGTCATCACGTCGTCGACGATGCCTGCCGAAGTCCAGAGGAAAGGACTACCTCCCCCGCGCGGTCCAGCCAGAAAGAGCGCTGACTCTACGTTCCCTGAAATCGCAGCCATTTCCTCGACATTGGCGGCGACTCTCACCCCGTAGGAGATGGGACGCTGCCGGCTCTGCATTTGGACAGGATTGAGCGCCCCCCGGGCTTGAAGCGACTCGCCGCCCCGCTCCTCCCTCACTTTCGTACCCTTCTCGGCCTGGCCAAACGCGACTGGCCCGCCGAGAGCGAGAACGATTACGAAGACTGCTCGGATCCAAGTGATGCGCTTTGCAGAGTGTGCGGCTGGTGTGGCCATCGAGACTCCCTTCACTTTGACAAGCATAATCCCGGGCGTGGCCGCACAGGGAACTTCAACTTTCTGCGCTTCGACTCCGGTGCGGCTGACTCTGGGTCAGCCGGTTCGCCTACACGGGCGTCCGTTCGGTTTGAGAGACTGACGGGGAGGCCGGCAACGGCACGGCCCAATTCGTATGCGGCTTGCGATTCAGCACGATGTAGCGCCAGACGAGCTGGCCGTAGGTGCGGGGAACGAAGCCTCGTTTCGCATAGAACGGCTCGAGCACTCTCTGAAGTCGCGGGAGGTTGTAGAAGGGCACGCTTGGGAAGTAGTGATGCTCGAGA
>JBGSYJ010000235.1:0-7040 GCA_041750915.1 Thermoanaerobaculia bacterium
GCCCGGGTGGGCGGGAACTCAGAACCCAGAACCGGGCGGGCGTGTGGGTGTGCAGAACTCACAACCGGGCGGGCGGGGGACGGTTGGGCGGGAACCCAGAACCCAGAACTGTGCGTGCGGGCGGGTGCGCAGAACTCAGAACCGGTCGGGTGGTGGCCAATGCGAGTCCTGATCACGGGCGCGGGCGGGCTTGTCGGGCGGGCGCTCGAGCGTCACTATCGTGCTCGCTCCGAGGTTTTTGCACTGGGTCATGGCGATCTCGACATCACGAACGAGACCGCGGTGCGCGACGTCGTTGCCGCGATCGCGCCTGATCTGCTCTTCAACTGCGCCGTCGTCGGGGTCGATGACTGCGAGATCGATCCTGCACTGGCGCACGCGATCAACGTTGCCGGTCCCGGTTACCTGGCGCGCGCTGCAGCGCATTCCGGCGCGAGGATGGTTCACTTCAGCACCAACTACGTCTTCGACGGCGAACGCTCCGATGAAGGATTCTACGAGACCGGCGACCGGGCGGAAGCGGTCAATGTCTATGGCCGGACGAAGCTTGAAGGCGAGCGCCACGTGCTGTCCGAATGCGCGGGCTCATGGGTCATCCGTACGTCATGGGTATTCGGAGAGGGAAAGGAAAGCTTCCTTGCGACGGCTCCAGGCAAGCTTCGTGAGGGACGGCTGGTGACTGCAATCGACGACACTTTTGCCAGCGCGACCTGGGTGGAGGATCTCGTCACGCGCGTGATCGCGATTCTCGAGACCGACAGTCACGGCGTCTTCCATATCGTGAACCAGGGCGTCTGTTCCTACGCTGAGTTCGCGGACGAAGCGGCCGCGATCCTCGGCCTTTCTGACGACGATCGCAACCGTCTGATCGTACGGAAGTCGGAATCGCTCATGCAGCGTGAAGCGCGTCGGCCCCGCTGGACTCCCATGACATGCGACCACTCACAGCGTACCGGCCTGGAACCTCTCCGCACCTGGCAGGAGGCGCTGCGGGCGTACATCGAGGGCGAAGTGCATTAACTTTGACGCTGAACAGGCCAGGAGACCGAACATTGCTTTTTTTGGGACAGACCACGATCTAAAGTTAGAGCCTATGGGGCTGGACAAGGAGGGTAACCGCTAGTCTCCCCCTACAGCCCGAGACTGAACTTCGCCGCGTACGTCAGATCTTCCGCCTGCGTCGCTTCGATCACGAGCTTGGGCACGAGCATGCTGATCCGCAAACCCACCGTGAACCGCTCCTGATCGAACTCATCCTCGAGGACCATCGCCGGCGACAAAGCGGTCTCCGGTATCCGCCCCACCGACTCGGTTCGCGCGATTCCGGCCGCGGCGTATGGAGTCACCGGGCCGAATCCCTTGCTGATGAACACTTCCGCGCCGTACACGGTGAGGTCGAGTTCCTCGACACCTCGTATGTCGGCCCAGGTCCCGCGGATCGAGATCGTCGGCATCGCGACGTTGCCACGCAGGATCGGGACGTCGAGGGCGGCTCCAAGAACTTCCACGTCGCTATCGGGAACCTTTGAATACATCGCTGAGAGGTTCGCAAAGACGAGCCCTTTCGATACGACGACACGTGGAACGATGAGGTATCCATCGGTGAGGATGTCGGAGTCGACCGAGTTCACCCAGAAGGCGGCATCTTCATCGATCTCGATCGCCGTTGCCGCGATTCCGATGTCGAAAGCGAGGAGGCCTCGATTCGATGCAGGCTCAACAGGCGAAGCATAAATCGCCTGGCTGATCGCGCGGCTGAACTCTCGGAACTCTTCCTCGGTGATTTCGGGATCGAAGGAGAAGTCCTGTGCGCCGAGCGGCGCGCAGATCAGCATCAGAAAAGCTGCGAGATGTATTCGTTGCTGAGCAAGAAACCGGCGGAAGTGAATGCCACCCGTTCTCCCGTTCGATCCAACCAGCCCTCTTCCACGCCGCGGGTGATCCATCGCTCCCCCTCCGGTCCACACAGACCCACGAAATCAGCATACCGCAATCCCGCGGCCTGCCGAAGCGCGAGAAACAGCTTTTCGTGACGCTCGTTCTCCGGTGTCAGCTCTTCGCTGAAGACGATGGCATCCCGGCCGGCGAGAATTGCGGAGCTGTACTCCGAAATGTCACGCGTGTTCGCAAACCGTCTCTTTCCAAGAAACGAGTGGGCGCCGAGGCCGAGCCCGAGGTAGGGAGCGCGGTTCCAGTACTTCAGATTGTGACAGGACTCCTCTCCCGGACGCGCGAAGTTGCTCACCTCATATTGCGCGAGTCCCCGCTCCCCCGCCATGCGGATCGCCTCGAGGTACATCGTTTCTGTCAGCTCATCTTCCGGCAGCCGAGCCCGCCCGCCGCGCACCTGCGACTCGAGGAAACTTCCAGGCTCGAGATCGAGAATGTAGAGCGAGACGTGTCCGACGCCGTAGTCGAGAACGACTCGGAGCGATTGCACGAAAGTCTCGATGCTCTGGCCCGGCAATCCGAGAATGAGATCGGCACTCGTCCGGAATCCGGCATTCACGGCGAGACCGAGCGCAGTGATCGCCATGGAACTGCCGTGCCCCCTCCCCAGTGGATAGAGCTCGTCGTCCGCCAGCGACTGAACTCCGATGCTGAGCCGGTTCACTCCGAGCCGCTTCCAGCTGTCCAGCGAGTCAGCCGTCACATCTTCCGGGTTCGATTCGATGGTGAATTCTGCCGACGGAAGAACGTCATAGAGCTCGCGTATCCCGGCCGTGATGCGCTCGAGGCCATCGATTGCCGAAAGCGACGGAGTCCCGCCGCCGAAGAAAATCGAATCAACCTGGTTGTCCGGCTGGTGCCGCAGCCGCAGCTCAGCGAGCAACGCCTCGTTGTAAGTTCTCTCGAGTTTCCGATCCGTCGATACCGCGAAAGCGCAGTACGTACAGCGCACCCGGCAGAATGGGAGGTGGAGGTAGAGGCCGAGGGGTGTGGGTGAGGAGATCATCGTGAGTGAAAGTAGACAGTACACAGTAGACAGAAGACAGTAGCCCCCCCACCCAGGTACGGACTCGAAGGCACGAGAGCGCGGGCTACTGTCTCCTGTCTACTGTGTACTGTCTACTCGCCCCAGCTGCAACTTACCAGAACCATTGCTATAATCCCTTGATGTCCACGCGTCCCGGCTTACGTAGGCCCCGGCTCCTCTGGACCCTTCTGGGGGTCATGATCGTCGTTGCCGTCGTTCCTCTCATTGTCTCCCATTACTTCCTCATCGGGATCAACCGCGATTCGCTCGAGACACTCGAGAAGAAGTACCTGACCAGATCCGCCGTCGGAATCTCCGGCGACGTGGAGAACCTGGTCACGAGCTACAACCAACAGCTGAGGAAGATCGCCGGCGGAATGAAGATTAGCAGCGCGCTGGCGCCGGAGGGCTCGGATCCTTTCACGGAATCGTCGCAGACCGGCTTGATCTCCACCTATACGACCGCCGACAACGACCTGCTCGCCCTCCGGATCGTCAACAAGGCGGGTCAGGGTGCGGCCGCCCAGCCTGCCGGGCTGAGCCAGGAGGTTTCGAAGGAACTGGACACTGCACTGACCCTGGCACTCCAGGGCCAGCCGTACATCGGTTCCTTCCATCACATCGAGGTCGTTAACCAGCCGGCGATCGTGCTCGCCGTTCCCATCGAAGGCGATGACGGGGTGATCGGTGCCGTCGAGGCCCTCGTCAGTCTGCGCAAGGTATCGGAGCGCGTGCAGGAAGAGGGCAAGAGTGGTGACGTCACGGCGTTCATTGTCGACCGCGGCGGCCAGGTTCTCATGCACAGCTCGCCCACCCTGAACGTCGACAGGCCCGATTTCTCGTCGAACCGCATCGTGGAAGAGTTCAAGAAGGCGCCGGTACGGCTGACGCAATCGTACGAGAAAAATGTCGACGGGGAGATGGTCGAGATGCTCGGAACGGTCGCACCGGTTGCATCGGTCGACTGGGGCGTCGTCGTCGAAAAGGAACAGTCGCGGGCGTTCGCATCAGTTGACAAGATGATTCTCCGCACCGTGCAATGGACGGCATTCGCCATCGCACTGGCGGCACTTCTCGGCACTCTGTTCGCCACCGGAATCTCGCGCCCGATCCGGGCTCTCGTCGAGAAGACTCAGGAGATCGCAGGTGGCAACTACCAGCAGCGGGTCGAGGTCAAGGCCCGCAACGAGATCGGCGACCTCGGGCACAACTTCAACCTCATGTCCGAGGAGATCGAAAAAGCCATCGAGCAGCTCAAGAAAGCGGCGAGCGAGAACCAGTTGCTGTTCATCAACGCAGTCCGGATGCTGGCGGCAGCCATTGATGCGAAGGACCCCTACACTCGCGGTCACTCCGAGAGAGTGGCGCGGTATTCGATCGCGATCGGCAAGCAGCTGCAGCTCTCCGCGCTCGAAATGCGAAACCTCCGTATCAGTGCGCTGCTCCACGATGTCGGCAAGATCGGCATCGATGACCGCATCCTGCGCAAACCCGGAGCCCTCAGCGATGACGAATTCGAGATCATGAAGTCGCATCCTGCCAAGGGGGCGGCCATCATGAGCGGTGTCGCGCAGCTGATCGACATCATTCCCGGAATGAAGTATCACCACGAACGCTGGGCCGGCGGCGGTTACCCTGAAAACCTGCAGGGCGAAATGATCCCGATGCAGGCGCGGATCGTCGCGGTCGCCGACACCTTCGATGCCATGACGACGAACCGGCCGTACCAGAAGGCTATGGATCTCTCATACGTTGTCGAAAAGATTCGCGAGCTTGCCGGCAACCGATACGATCCGCGCGTGGTCGAAGCGTTTGCGTCGGCCGTCAAGGCTGGAGAGATCACCGTGGAGGATCAGATCCGGGGAGCAGCCTGATTCGGGTCCGGTTGGGAAAGAGTGAAGAGGATCACCTCGAGTTCGAAGGACGGGACAGGAGTTTGTGATCGGGCTGAGACGGGTGTCATCCTGAGAGGCTCTGAAGAAATGGGCAAGCGTGTCATCCCGAGCGTCGAGCGAGGGATCTGGGCGGCGGTCCCCGTGTGGTTGCAAGAAGCCCCCACTCAGATCCCTCGCTCGACGCTCGGGATGACACATCGTTTGGTTCTTTCACGGCCTCTGAGCGCAGCAAAGGATCTCCTCAAAAAAACGTCCTTCCTTCCCGTTCTCATTCTGGCCTCCGTTCTTACCGCCCCTACCGCCATCGCTCAGGAATTCTGCTCCCCCGCGCTCTACTACCTCTCCCGCGGTGACTATGCACGCGCGCAGAACGAGTCGCGCAGGGACGAGGGAACGCCCGCGTCGAGAATGAACATCCAGGGAGTCGCGGAAATGATGAGCGGACGGCAGCGCGAAGCCATCGTGACGCTCCGCGCCGCCCTCAAATCTGATCCCGGATACCTGCCGGCCCGGCTGAACCTCGGAATTGCCCTCTATCAACAGGAGCTTCATGCAGAAGCCGCAGCCGAGCTCGAGCGAGTGTTTCAGAATGAATCGGCTCTCAAGGGGAACGCCGCCTACCACCGCGGTCTCGTTGCGATCGAGAGCGACGATCCCCGCGCCGCTCTCATCTGGCTCCAGCGTGCAATCGAGTTCGATCCCGGCCTGGCGGATGCACACCTGCAGATTGGTCAGGTCCATGAACATCTGGGCGAGTTGCAGCTGGCCGGACGCTCATACAGGAGCTATCTGGCACACCATCCGGAGTCGCCGGCGGGACTGCTGCGGTTCGGCATTGCCGCGCAGCGTGCCGGCCACATCGAAACAGCGCGGCGCTACCTCCGCCTGGTTCTCGACGTGGCGCCCGACAGCGCAGAGGCCGTCGAGGCCCGGAAATTCTTCGTCATCTGGGACTGATCTTGCCCTTTCAGACCATTCTCCGGGAGTGTATCGCCGGGGTCCCCGGTGCGATCGCAGCGATCTTCCTCGACCACGAGGGCGAGTCCGTCGCCATCGAGACCGAGGGCTGCTCGGTGCATGACGCAAAGATCATCGGAGCCTATGCCGGGATCTTCCTCACCCGCATCGAGAGGACTGTCGGAGAGCTGGGTCAGGGAACGACTCACCGGCTGAAGCTCGATTTCGAGAGGGCTTCAATCCTCACCTCGTTTCTCCGCGACGGATACTATCTGGTGCTCGTGCTCGGCCCTCACGGAGTCGAGGGACAGGCATGGCATCGAATGTCCCTCACCCGGGTTGCCCTGATGAAGGAAATGTGACGGCGAGGATTGCGTTTGCACGAGAGTGGCAGGCTCACTGCATCGAGGTTCGGCGATGACGAGACCCTCATTTCTGATCAGCACCATGCTGTTCATGCCGCTGGCCCTGGGCTGCCAGCCGGCGGCAGGCGTCGCAACTGAGACCGTGGAGATGCGCACCGTCGACAACGCAAGCTCCAATTCTCTTCCGGTGCAGGCACCTCCCATGATTACGGAACGTTCGACCGAGCTTCGCGTAACCGAGGAAGTAGGCCCCGATGGAAAGCCCATCCGCCGGAGTCCCTCGACCGACACCGATGCACCTGTCGAGGCGCCGATCATCATGCCGTTCGCCCCGCTGATCGCGATGGATCCTGTCGATGGAAGCAAGGTCTCAATCCGCGTCGAAACTCCTGTCACCGAATACAAGAACCGGCTCTACTACTTCGGCTCGGCACAGAACAAGGCGGCGTTTCTCGCTGACCCGGAAAGGTTTTCCACCGGTTCCCTCAGCAGATATTGATGCCCGCTTACCCGTCGATGAACGGGCGGAACTTGTCCATGATGTCCCGGGGAGCCAGAACCGGCGAGCGCGATTTCTCATCGAGCCAGATATGACGGCTGAAACCCTCGGCGCATCGATCGCCATCTTCCCGCGTCAGCCTGTACGAAAACGTCAGCGAGCGGCTGGCTGCCCGGCTGATCGAGCTCTCGATCACGACGGTATCGTCGTAGCGGAACGGCGCACGGTAGCTGCAGCCGACCTCGGTAACAACGAGAATCATTCCCCGCTCTTCGATCTCACGGTAGGTGAAGCCCGCATCGCGGCACAGATCGGTTCTCGCCACCTCGAACCAGACAATGTAGTTC
>JBGSYJ010000236.1:0-34887 GCA_041750915.1 Thermoanaerobaculia bacterium
GCGCCCCTCTACGACTCCTCCCGTCCTACCCTGTTGATGAAGAGCGACAGGATGCCCAAAAGCAATCCACCGATCGCCGCCGGCCAGAATCCATCGATGGCGAAGCCCGGAACGAGGTACGCCGTCAGACCGAGCATGATCGCATTCAATACGATCAGAAAAAGGCCTAAAGTGAGGATTGTGAGCGGGAGAGTGAGCCAGAAAAGTATCGGCTTGACGATCGCGTTGAGCAGCCCGAGCACGGCGGCAGCGATCGCGAGAGCGACGATCGAATCCCCGTGAATTCCGGGGACCAGCCAGCTGATCAGAAACAGTGCAAGGGTGTTCAGAATCCAGCGTGCTATGAATCCGGGCATCGCTCTCCTCTTTCAACGATGAAGCCGCGAGCCTCACCGATTCTGTGAGACCCGCGGCTTCCCTGATCGACTATTGCGGTTGTGGCTGAGGCTGGGCCGGCGGCGCGCCCGTGGGCGGGAAGAACTCGGGAACGAACTCCACCTTGGCGTTCTTCCTCAAATCCTCGATGATCTGTTCGGCCTTGATCTTGTCGCCCTGCTGCTCGATGTACGACTTCATCTCCTCGAAGCTCTTCGTCTCTTTCCCTGTGACCTGAAAGATGTGGAAGCCGAGGCGGCTTTCGATCGGAGCGCTGATCTGATTGACAGGAAGGCTGAATACCTGCTGGGCGATGTCCGGAGGCAGCATTCCCCGCGTCAGCTCTCCCAGGTCTCCACCTTTCTCAGCACTGTTCGGGTCGGCGGACTCCTTCTTCGCGATCGCGGCAAAGTCGGCTCCCCCGCGAAGCTGCGCGACGATCGCCTCCGCCTTGGCCTTCGCCTCAGCTGGTGGAAGCGCGTTCGGGCCGGTAGCCTGCGCTCCCGTAATCATCGGAATCACGATCTGACGGGCCTTGACCGTCTCGAACTGCGACTTGCTCTTCTCGTAAATCTGCTCCGGCGTCAGCTTCTCCCCGGTTGCCAGCCGCTCGAGGGCCGCGTTGGCGAGAATGTTTCCGCGAGCCATCGCGATCCGGCTGGCGATTTCAGGGTCCTTCTCGAGTTCAAGGCGTTCGCCCTCCATCTCGAGAACTTTCATCCGTACGAGCTCTTCGGCAAGAACCTTTCGGCCCGAGGGCGAGGAGAGAGCACTGCGCATCTGCGCGGGAATGCTTTCCATCGCGGCCTCGAACTCGGACTGGTGGATCTCCCCTCCGTTGACGCGCACATAAACCGGATCGGGTTTCGCCTCTGCCACCTGCTGGGTACCGGTCGCGGTCGCTGCCGTTCCATCGGCTTCCTTGTCACAGCCAACGAACACCATTGCCGCTATGAGCGGCACGAACATCATTCTCTTGTTCACGTTTTTTCCTTAGTTTTTTCTAGACGATTCAGCACCCGAAGGGGGCCGATTCCATCTAAAGGCGACTGCGCACGTCCAAATTTCAATCAGCCCGAGCCGAGCGTCGGCATGATACCGCCTCCGGAGTAGCCAGTAGTCAGGAGTCAGTAGCCAGTAGCCCGCCCGGCCCCCTAACGTAACGATCAGGAAAGGCAGGGTCTCGGAGGGCCCTGCCACATAGGGCTGATTCAGTAGACGCGCGATTGGGCGGGGGCTACTGGCTACTGACTCCTGACTCCTGACTACTTGGGCGGGCGGGCGGAGAATGCGTTGACCCGCACGAGTCAAATGCGTATCCTTCGCACTTGTGAAATTTTTCACGGCCTCACAGCAGCCGATCCCCTGTTTTTGAGATCATTCTGAGGCGCTTGCGTCGTTTCTCCCGGCTCCATCCTTCATCATCGAGAGCTGTTCAATCATTCGCTTATGGCTAAAGTCACCATCGACGGAATCGAAGTCGAAGTCCAGGATGGAATCAATGTCGTCGAGGCCGCGAAGGCTGCCGACGTTCACGTTCCCCACTTCTGCTACCACCCGAGTCTCAGCGTCGTCGGTCAGTGCCGCATGTGCCTGGTCGAAGTCGAGGGAATGCCTAAACTTCAGGCGGGCTGTTCGACGCAGGTAAAGGACGGCATGAAGATCGCCGTCTGGAACGAGAAGGTCGACAAGGCGCGCAAAGGTCAGATGGAGTTCCTGCTGATCAACCATCCGCTCGACTGCCCGATCTGCGACAAGTCCGGCGAGTGTCCCCTGCAGGATTACTCCTTTAATTACGGCACGGTCACGTCGCGCTACGGTGAGCACAAGCGCACCTATCCCGGAATGGACCGCACACCCATCGGTCCCCATGTCATCCAGAACATGAATCGCTGCATCCACTGCACGCGGTGCATCCGGTTCTGCGATGAAATCACCGGCACGGGCGAGCTCGCCTTCTTCAAGAGGGGCGCGGCGACGGAGGTCGGCGTATTTCCAGGCAGGCCGATCGACAACTGGATGAGCGCCTGTGTGACCGATGTCTGCCCCACCGGCGCACTGACCACCCGCGAATTCCGCTTCGAGTCGCGCGTCTGGAATCTCGAGCACACCGAGTCGGTCTGCAACGGTTGTGACGTCGGATGCAATTTCTTCATCGGCCATCGAAGTGGCGTCATCTATCGGTACCGCCCTCGCGTCAACGAGGAGGTCAATGACCATTGGCTCTGCGACTACGGACGTTTCTCGCACGAGCGTTACGAGACGGATCGCATCGTCGTCCCCCGCGTCAGCAGGGACGACTATCTCGGAATCAGCACATGGGACGAGGCGCTGGATCTGGTTGCGGAACGCCTCACGTCAGCAAGCTCCGACACTGTCGCGGTCATCGCATCGGCTCAGCAGACCAACGAAGAAGGTTTTCTTCTTCGCAAGCTGTTCATCGACCGGATCGGATCGCCGAACGTCGACTTGATCGTCGATCCCATCGGCCCGATCCGCATGAAGTCGAGAACGGGATGGCTCGAAGGAACGCAGGCAGGCCCGAACTATCGGGGTCTTCGAGATGTCGGGATCGCAGCTGGCCCCGGCGGCCGAACGGTCGAATCACTGATGACCGACGGCGCCGACGGCATCGATTTCCTCTACGTCTGCGAGGCGAACTTCAGCGAGCGGACGAAAGATCCCGCCGTCATCGCTAACCTCAGGAAGGCGAAGTTTCTCGTCGTTCAGGCATGGGAAGATCACCCGCTGGCCGAAGTGGCCGATGTGGTGCTTCCGTCGACGATCTTCGCCGAGAAGGAAGGCACCTTCACGAACCTGCAGGGCCGCGTGCAGCGGATCCGCCAGGCCTATCCCCCAAAGGGTCAGGCACAGAGCGACCTCGAGATTCTCGGAAACCTCGGCAAGCGGATCGCCGGAGGCGAAGATCAGGCGGAACAGTCGGACGTCGAGAGCCTTTTCGATGAGATCCGGTCTTCGATTCCCGCATTCCGCTCGATGACATGGAACTCCGTCGAACAATACGGAGTGATGGCCGGCGCAGACTCAGCGCCGGCGACTTCGTGAGCTGAACATGCCTTTCGATGCAACCGACATCAGTCTCAGCGTTCTGAAGATCGCCATCGTCCTGGGCGTGCTGCTCAGCGTGACTCCGATCATGGTGTGGGTCGAGCGGCGCGGAAGCGCATTGATCCAGGACCGCGTCGGTCCGAACCGCGTAGGTCCGTTCGGCCTTCTTCAGTCGTTTGCCGACGCGCTCAAGTTCATTCTCAAGGAAGACGTCATCCCGGCGAAGGCACACAAAGTCCTCTACACCCTCGCTCCGATGTTCGGGCTGCTGCCGGCGGTCACGACGTTCGCGGTCATCCCGTGGGGCCGGGCATTCATCATCCCGGAAATGACACTCGCCGGATGGACACTGTTCGAAGGCGGACGGCTGTTCGAACCGATCGTCGCCGATGTCAACGTCGGAATTCTGCTGATTTTCGCATTGGCCTCGCTCGGGGTCTACGGGATCGTGACCGCGGGATGGGCCTCAAACAGCAAGTACTCGATGTTCGGCGCCGTCCGCGCATCGGCACAGATGATCTCGTACGAGCTGGCGCTGACTCTCGCGGCAATCGTGACCCTGATGTCGGCTGGCTCGCTGCGCCTCGTCGACGTTGTGAACAGTCAGGCCGGCTACTTCGTGCTCTTCGACATGATCAAAATCCCCGCGTGGAACATGTTCCCGATGTTCATCGGGTTTGTCGTGTTCACCGTCTCAGGGTTTGCGGAGACCAACCGCCTGCCTTTCGATCTTCCGGAGGCGGAGGCCGAGCTCGTAGCGGGCTACCACACGGAATACTCATCGATGAAGTTCGCCATGTTCTTCATGGCCGAATACATGGCGATGTTCACCATGGCAGCCCTGATCACCACCCTGTTTCTGGGCGGATGGGATGTACCGTGGTACGACGAGCCGCCGACGTTTCTGGGGTTTGCTCTGTCGGTACTGGCGTTTGCGACCAAGGTGGGATTTCTGCTCTTCGTTTTCGTCTGGGTCCGCTGGACCCTGCCGCGTTTCAAGTACGATCAGCTCATGCGGCTCGGCTGGAAAGTCTTCCTGCCGCTCGCCATCCTGAACATCATCATCGTGGCACTGCTCATCGCATTCCAGTGGATCTGAGACTCTGATGCTCGAACTCATCGTTTTTTACGTCTTTGCCGCGATGGCCGTGATCTTTGCCGTCGTGGTCATCACGCACAAGAACACGGTCGTCAGCGCGATCTCGCTGGTCGCGTCGCTCTTTTCCCTCGCGGTGATGTACGTGCTTCTCGAGGCGCCCTTCATCGCCGCGCTCCAGGTCATCGTTTACGCCGGCGCGATCATGGTGCTGTTCCTGTTTGTGATCATGCTTCTCAATCTCCAGCTGCAGGACGAAGAGCGGACGAGACCTGTCCAGCAGTTTCTCGGATGGTTCGGCTCCGCCGCGTTCGGCATCACGCTGATCTACTACATCGTCAAGGCGACGGTCATTCAGACGCTTCCCCACACGCCGTTCATGAGCGACGTCCGGAGCCTGGGTATCCGGCTGTTCGAAGCGTATGTATTTCCGTTCGAGATGGTGTCGATTCTTCTGCTTTCGGCCATCGTCGGGGCAATCGTGCTGACACAGCGCGGGCCCATGGGCGAAGAGCCCCGGGGAGACAGGTAGATGGTTCCGACCAGTCACTTTCTGATTCTGGGAGCGATCCTGTTCGCCATCGGCGTCTGCGGGGTGCTCACGCGGAAGAACGGCATTGTCATCTTCATGTCGATCGAACTGATGATCAACGCAGTAAACCTGACGTTTCTCACCTATGCGAGAGACCTCCACTCCCTGCACGGGCAGATATTTGTGTTTTTCATCATGGCCATCGCCGCGGCAGAAGCCGCAGTCGGACTTGCGATCTTCATCGCGCTCTTCCGCCACCGCGAGACCATAGACGTCGACGAAGCGAATCTGATGCACTGGTAAGGCAGAGATGAAAGATGAAAGATGAAAGATGAAAGATGAAGCCCGCCGCCCTGCCGGACAGGGCCGGGGTTTTCATCTTTTGTCAGAACCTGATGCACTGGTGGACTAACCATGAGAGATGAAAGATGAGAGATGAAGCCCTCGACTCCCCTGCCGGACAGGGCGGGGGCTTCATCTTTCATCTTTCATCTTTCATCTTTGCTTTCACGTCTTTCATCTTTCATCTTTGCCTTACGGCACGATCGTCGCATCATCAGCTCCTCGAAAGGTTCGAGGTGCTGACATGGAAAAAGAGCAGATCGGTGACTGGAAAGAAGACGAAGACAAGGATCTCAACCGGAACGGAATCGATGACGAGATCGAGCCGCCAATCCCGAACATCGAAGCGGGAAGCGAGCATCTTGCCGACCGACTTCGGAACAATCCGGGATCTGACCCGACGCTGTCCGGAGGCGATATCGACGCCCGCTGGGAAGACTCGGAGTCGGGTGGAGAAGAAACGGTCGGCGGCAGTATGTCCACGCCCGGGCAGAATGACGTCGGTGAGATTGGAAAGGCCATGGGCGTCAGTTACGCCGATGACGAAGAGCTCAAAGTCGGACAAAAGGAACGAAGCCGTGACGAGCACCGCTGGGAGCTTGATCCGGCATCATCCGAAGACTACATAGACAGAAGCAGAAGTAAGGAATAGCAGACGCGGAAGACTCTTCGCGTCTGCAACAACGACGCGAGGAGGGAAAAGCAAGGATGAAGGATGAAAGATGAAGGATGAAGCCCACCCGCCCTGGCTGGAAGGGCGCTTCATCTTTCATCTTTCATCTTTCATCTTTTGCCTTCGCATATGCTGAATCAATTAGGCCTCATCCCCCTCATCCCCTTCATCGGATTCCTGCTGAACGGCCTGTTCGGCAGGAGGGCGGGTAAGTCCTTCGTCACCTTCGTCGCCCTCGCCACGACATTCGCCACCGCTGTCCTCGCGACGATCGCCTCATTCCAGTACGTCTCGACCTACCAGAACGGCGAACGGCACCTCAACGTCGTCTACCAGTGGTTCCTCTCCGGAGGCATCGGCACCGACATCGCCTTCCAGCTCGATCCGCTTTCGATCGTCATGGTGCTCGTTGTCACCTGGATCGGATTTCTGATCCACCTCTACTCGGTCGGCTACATGGCCCACGAGGAGGGCTACTCACGCTACTTCGCCTACCTGAACCTCTTCCTCGCCGCGATGCTGATCCTGGTGCTGGGAAGCAGCTACCTCTTCATCTTCGTCGGGTGGGAAGGCGTGGGACTCTGCTCCTATCTGCTCATCGGGTTCTACTACGAGAAGAACTCCGCCGCGGCCGCGGGCAAGAAGGCATTCATCGTCAACCGGATCGGCGACTTCGGCTTTCTGATCGCGATGTTCCTGATGTTCACCTCGATCGGTTCCGTCGACTTCGAGCGGGTCGCCACCGCCGTCGCAGGTGGCGGTATCGCGCAGGGCGTTCTCATCGCCATCTGCCTGCTTCTGTTTCTCGGAGCGTGCGGTAAGTCTGCACAGATTCCACTCTACGTCTGGCTTCCGGACGCGATGGCCGGCCCCACGCCTGTTTCCGCCCTCATCCACGCGGCGACGATGGTGACGGCCGGTGTCTACATGGTCGTGCGCTCGAATGTGCTGTTCCGCGCGGCTCCAGAGGCCTTGATGGTCGTTGCGATTATCGGGGCGTTGACAGCGCTGATGGCGGCTACGATCGCCGTCGCGCAGAACGACATCAAGAAGGTTCTCGCCTACTCGACCGTCTCACAGCTCGGATTCATGTTCATGGCGGCAGGCGTCGGAGCGTTCGTCGCGGCGATCTTCCACCTCGTCACTCACGCGTTCTTCAAGGCGTGTCTCTTCCTCGGGTCCGGTTCGGTCATCCACGCGATGGGCGGCGAGCAGGACATCCGTGCGATGGGCGGCCTGAAAACGAAGATCCCGATCACGTTCTGGACGTTTGCGGTGGCAACATTCGCCATCGCCGGCTTCCCGTTTGCTGCAGGGTTCTTTTCGAAAGACGAGATCCTCGCCTCGGCGCTCATCACACCGTATTTCCCCGTTCTCGGTAAGTTCGTTTACGCGGCCGGTACCATCGCCGCATTCCTCACCGCGTTCTACATGTACCGTATGTTCTATCTCGTCTTCTACGGAAAGTTTCGCGGTACTCACGAGCAGGAGCACCATCTGCACGAATCGCCTTCGTCGATGACGATCCCGCTGATCGTGCTTGCCGTTCTTTCGGCGTTCGGCGGACTTCTTGGAATCCCGCACCTGATCGGGCACGCGATTCACTTCCCCCACATCCTCGAAACGTGGCTGCACGGGGTGCTGCCCGAAGTTGCAGGACTGCCGCCGGGTGTGTATCTGATCCCTGCCGGCCCCGAGATCGCGGTGATGGTCATCTCGACGCTTGTCGCGCTCGGCGGGTGGGCGCTTGCGAAGTCCCTTTACCGCGACAAGGCGCTGGCTTCCGACGAGCGCATCGAGTCCAGGAATCCCGGGCTTGTCAGAACGCTCGCGAACAAGTACTGGGTCGACGAGGCCTACCATGTCGGGATCGTCAAACCACTCAACCGCTTTTCGACATTTCTGTGGAAGGTCATCGACGCCATCATTGACGGCAGCCTGAGCCTGCTCGGCTACTTTGCTGCGGCCATGGGCGACCTGATGCGGTTCATTCAAACCGGAAACGTACGAAATTACGCGCTGATGCTTTTCCTCGGCGTGATCGTGTTCATCTGGGTGTATGTGTAGGAACCAATGACAAATCTACTGAGCATCATTCTGTGGCTGCCACTTGCAGGGGCGATTGTTCTCGCCTTCTTTCCCCGCACCGCCGTCAGCGCGGTGAAGGTGGGCGGCCTGCTGGTCTCGCTGGTCACATTTCTCATCTCCCTGACGCTGCTCAGCGGTTTCAGGGACGACGAGGCAGGCTTTCAGTTCGTCGAGCGGATTCCGTGGATTCCTGACTGGGGAATCAACTACGCGCTCGGTGTCGATGGCATCTCGCTCTGGCTGGTTCTGCTCACGACGCTCCTCACACCGGTCGTCCTGCTCGCTTCCTGGAATTCCATTCACAAGCACGTGAAGGAGTACGTGCTGGCGATGCTGGTCCTCGAGGTCGGGATGGTCGGAGCGTTCATCGCGCTCGATCTACTCCTTTTCTACATCTTCTTCGAGGTCATGCTCATTCCGATGTATCTGATCATCGGAGTGTGGGGCGGTCCGAACCGTATCTACGCAGCGATCAAGTTCTTCATCTTCACGATGGCGGGCTCTCTACTGATGCTCGTCGCGATCATCTATCTGGCGTTCACGAACTATCACGTCACCGGCGTTCCGACGTTTGCCATCACTGATCTATACGGTCTGGCAATTCCGATGCAGACACAGATGTGGCTCTTCTTCGCATTCGCAATCGCATTTGCGATCAAGGTGCCGCTGTTCCCGCTGCACACCTGGCTGCCCGACGCCCATGTCGAGGCGCCGACCGGCGGATCGATCATCCTCGCCGGCGTCATGCTGAAGATGGGAACCTACGGGCTCGTTCGCTTCGTGCTGCCGATGTTCCCCGACGCCACCAACGAGTACAAATGGATTTTCATCATGCTTGCGCTGATCGGCATCATTTACGGTGCCCTCGTCGCGTGGGTTCAGCCCGACATGAAGAAGCTCGTCGCGTACTCCTCGGTGTCGCACCTCGGGTTCTGCGTG
The DNA here is from genome assembly GCA_041750915.1 of Thermoanaerobaculia bacterium. GTDB lineage: Bacteria > Acidobacteriota > Thermoanaerobaculia > Gp7-AA8 > Gp7-AA8 > JBGSYJ01. The sequence continues at coordinate 9,115 of JBGSYJ010000236.1, forward strand.
CTCGGCATCTTCGCGATGAACCAGGCCGGCCTCGAGGGATCGATTCTGCAGATGGTGAATCACGGGATCTCGACGGGCGCGCTGTTCCTTCTCGTCGGGGTGATCTACGAGCGACGGCACACGCGCCTGATGGCGGACTTCGGCGGGCTCGCGAAGACGGTTCCCATTTTCTCCGTTCTCTTCGTCATCGCAGTGCTCTCTTCGGTCGGGCTTCCAGGCCTCAACGGGTTCATCGGTGAGTTCCTCATTCTGACCGCCGCCTTCCAGGCGAACGCGTGGTACGGCGTGATCGCCGCGACCGGCGTGATCCTCGCGGCGCTGTACCTCCTGCTCATGGTGCAGAAGGTGCTCTTCGGCCCGGTAACTCATGAGGAGAACCGGACGATGCCGGACATCGCGTGGAATGAACTGGCAGCCGTGATTCCACTGATCATTCTCATGTTCTGGATCGGGATCCACCCCAACACGTTCCTGAAAAAGATGGAGCCATCGGTCAGGCAGCTCCTGGTAACCGTGCGCGAGGGAGAGAGCGGCCAGATGCTTCTGACAAAGCAGAGTGTCACCGAGAGTTCGACGAGGCCGGAGCCGTCATTGAAGCGAGAAATGAGCCACGGTGTCATCCTGAGCGCAGCGAAGGATCCCGTGAAGACTTGCAACATCGACTCGAGGCGGGGGATCCTTCGCTTCGCTCAGGATGACAACTCGCTGATCGATCCCGCGGAGATTGCCAGTCTGGCCTCCCACAACCCACAACCGGTTCCGGTCGGAGGTGCGCGATGATCCGGCCGCTTCTCGAGCAGAACTGGCTGCTTGCGATCCTTCCCGAGATCATCCTCTGTGTCACGGGAATGGTGCTCATTCTCACCGAGGCCTTCAACTCGAAGCTGCGGGGAATCTTTGCGCCCTTGACCGTCATCGGACTTCTGGCGACTTTCTTCGCAGAGTTCGTCATCGTAGGCGGAACCTATTTCGGCGGAACCTACCAGATCACGCCGATCACCCGGCTGTTCGACTTCACGTTCCTTCTGGCAGCGCTGCTCACGACGATGTATGCGCGCGATTATCTGCAGCGCGAGCGCATCGAGGGCGGTGAGTTTTATGCCCTGCTGTTGTGGGGAACCGCCGGAATGATGATGATGGCCAAAGGTCTGGACCTCCTCATCATCATCCTGGGACTCGAGATCCTTTCGATCTGCATCTTCGTCCTCGTCGGCTACAACCGGCGGTCGATCATCTCGAACGAAGCGAGTCTCAAGTACTTCCTGATGGGGGCCTTCGCGACGGGTTTCATTCTTTACGGCACTGCGTTCTTTTACGGCGCGACCGGCTCGACGCATCTCCATGATCTCGCCGCGTACATGCAGCAGCCCGGCGCGGTGACTCCCCTTCTTTCGGTCGCCTTCATCCTCATGGTCGGCGGCATCGGCTTCAAACTGGCGCTCGCACCATTCCACGCATGGGCTCCCGACGTCTATCAGGGAGCTCCGACACCCGTCGCTGCCTGGCTTTCGGTGGCTCCCAAGGCCGCGACACTGATCGCTCTGATGCGCATCCTCTCCGCGGTGGTTCCTGTATCGGACGCGGCACAGTGGACGAACATCATTGCGGTCATGGCAATCCTGTCGATGGTCATCGGCAACTTCGTCGCGACGGCTCAGCGCGATCTCAAACGGCTGCTCGCCTATTCAGGCATCGCGCACGTGGGCTACATGATGATCGCGCTGATCTCGATCCGCGAAGACGCCGTAGCCGCCGTCACCGTTTACGCGCTGACGTACGTTCTGATGAACGTCGGAGCCTTCGGAGTCGTGTCGCTTCTGCAGAAGAGCCAGAACGATGCGCAGACGCTCGATGACATCGCGGGGCTCGGCTTCCGCAAGCCGTTCCATGGGCTGGTTCTGGCACTCTGCATGTTCTCGCTCGCAGGTCTGCCGCCCACCGCAGGCTTCATCTCGAAGTTCTACATTTTCAAAGTTGCAGTCGATTCGGGACATGTCGGAATCGCCATCATCGCGATCCTGACCAGCATCGTTTCGGTCTACTACTACCTTCGGGTCGTCTACTTCCTCTACATGAAGGAGCCCGTCGAAACGACTCCCTCCACGTCAGCGGGAGCCTTCGCGACCGGCGCGATGGCAATCTCGATGATCGGGATTCTCCTGATCGGTCTTTTTCCAACGCCGCTCTTTCAGACGGCCCTGAGGGCGGCGGCAGGCCTGTTGACGAATCAGTAACTCACCCGAGCGCATGTCCAATCGCCACCCTCCCGGAATGGATTCTGTCTCAGAGCTGACCACCGAGCGTCTATCGGTGTATCTCCGTTGCCTGACCTTCCTCGAGTCGCTCAACGAGAAAACCGTCTCCTCTCATGAATTGGCCCGCAGGTTCCACCTCAACTCGGCACAGATCCGGAAGGATCTCGCGCACTTCGGAGAATTCGGGATTCGCGGCGTCGGCTACGACGTCAGCCGTCTAAGACAGCACCTTGTCACGACGCTCGGTATCGATCATGTCCGCAATGTCGTCATCGCGGGAGCGGGAAACCTCGGAATCGCCCTGTCGAACTACAAGGGCTTCAACAGCGGCGGGTTCAGCATCGTCGCGCTCCTCGACTCGGACACGAGAAAGCTCGACCGCAAACTCAAGAGCGGCATTCCCGTCCTGCCAGCCAACAGCCTGGCGTCGGTCGTGGCGGAAAACGCGGTCGAGATCGGGATCATCGCTGTTCCAGCCAGCGAGGCCCAGGCTGTCTACGAATCGATGGTCGATGCTGGCATCTGCGCGATCCTGAACTTCGCTCCCGTGCAGCTGAGCAGGCGGGAAGGAGTCAAGCTCCGCAGCGTCGATCTCCGCATCAATCTCGAGTCGCTGTCATTCTTCCTCAAGCATGCTGCCGATGAGGGATGCGACGAGTTGGGCACTGGCGAGACTCGGGAAGAGTAGGCCTGCATGTGGCAGGGCCCTCCGAGGCCCTGCCTCTTCGAGATCCTGAAAGTGTACGACACCTGGAGCGACGAACCGGATGAATGCTCCAGGTGCTGGGACCTCTCTACGATCCGGAATAGGCAGGGCCTCGGAGGGCCCTGCCACATCCATGATCACACCTCATCGTGGCGGAAGCAGCTCATCAGGTGGTCATTCACCATCCCGGTCGCCTGCATGTATGCATACATGATCGTCGTGCCGACGAACTTGAAGCCTCGCCTTCGAAGCTCACGGCTCATCGAATCGGAGACAGGCGTGCTTGCGGGAACTTCCTTGACCGAGGTCCTTCGATTGTTCACCGGACGGCCTCCGGCCAGACCCCAGATGAATGCATCGAAACTCCCGAACTCCTTCCGAATTTCGAGAAAGCATCGCGCGTTCTGGATTGCCGAAGCGACCTTCAGCCGGTTGCGAACGATGCCGGGATCAGCAAGCAGCTTCTCGACCTTGCGCGAGCCATACTTCGCGACCGCCTCAGGATCGAACTGATCGAACGCCGCGCGATAAGTCTCGCGCTTCTTCAGGATCGTTTCCCAGCTGAGTCCCGCCTGCGCTCCCTCGAGAATCAGAAACTCGAACAGGACGCGGTCGTCATGTACGGGGACTCCCCACTCCTGGTCGTGATAGGGAATCGCGAGATCAGACGTCGCCCAGGGACAGCGTGTGGCCGTCAAAGGGAGCTCTCCAGATCGTCAAAGAGCTTCTGAAGGTGCCTGGTGATCTCCCCGCGCCGACCGTTACCCACCATGCGGCCGTCGATCTCGGTGACCGGCATGACACCCTGGGTCGTGCTCGTGATGAAGGCCTCGTCGATGCTGTACAACTCGTGTTCGTGCACGGGCCGCTCGTCGACGCGGATCTTCTCCCCCAGCGCGAGGGAGATCACCTCGTTGCGAACGATGCCGGGAAGGATCGCCGTGCCCGTCGGGTGGGTGACGAGCCGGCCATCACGCACCGCGAAGAACGAAGAGCTCGCACCCTCGCGTACATCCATATCCGTGTTGATCAGCAGCACCTCGTAAGCTCCCGCCCGCTGGGCTTTCTTCCTCGCCAGGGCATTCGCCAGAAGGTTGAGCGATTTGATATTGCAGTGGCGCCACCGGTTATCGGGCATCGTGATCACTTTGACGCCCCGCTCTTTCTGTGCAGAACCCGGAAAGGTGAACCGGCGGGTGTAGGCGAGCGCGGTCGGAGCGAGATTCTCCGGATAAAAGAGCGCGCGCTCCGATTCTCCCCGCGTGACCTGCACATACAGAATCCCATCGGACATCTCACTTCGATCGATGAGCTCTCTACACATCTTCTCGAAGGTTGCCTCGTCCCACGGGCTCTCGATTTCGAGCTCCTCCAGACCCGACTGCATCCGGCTGAAATGAACCGGCATGAACAGCAGCCGCCGGCCGAGAAACTTCACGACCTCGTACACGCCGTCTCCGAACTGAAAGCCGCGGTCTTCAACCCCGATGACCTTTTCATCGGTCGTCGTGTAGCGTCCGTTGATGTAGAGGATGTCAGCCAATGTGCAAAGCCCTTTTCTTGAAGTAGACAGTAGACAGTACACAGTAGACAGAAGACAGTAGCCGCCCCCCCGGAGTTCCACCTGCTCCGATGCGCCCCTGTGGAAGGGAACGGAGGTGGCACATGCCGACGGGCGGCCGGGGGCTACTGTCTTCTGTCTACTGTGTACTGTCTACTCTCCCTTCTCCACTCCCTTCACAATCACAATCGTCCGATCGTCCTGCCCGGGCGGGCCCCACTGCTCGACTGCCTGCAGCACCGTATTGACGATCTCCAGTGAAGATGACTTTCGATTTGCTTTGACGATCTCCTGCAGCTGCTCGAGACCGAACTCCTGATCGTTCCCATCGTTTGCCTCTACGATTCCGTCCGTATAAAGACAGAGAACGTCTCCTGATTCGACGTTGACATATCCGCGTGTATAGGTGGCGTCAGGGGTCGGCCCCAGCACCATTCCCCCGGCGCTCAGCAGTTCGAACGAATCGCCCTTGAGAAGAAACGGCGGGTTGTGTCCGGCGTTGGTGTAGATGAATGTGCCCACAGTTTCCAGTTCACCGTAAAAGAGCGATACGAACTTTGTGGTCAGCTTGTTCTTGTGGATGATGTGATTGAGTTTCTGAATCGTCCGCACGATCTTGAAATCGCGATCCACCCCCATCCGAAGCCCCATGTAGATGTCGCGCACCACCAGCGCCGCCGGAAGCCCGTGGCCCGTGCCGTCAGCGATCGCGAGTCCGACGATCGAGTCGGTCACCGGTATGAAGTCGTAGAAGTCGCCGCTGATGATCTCAGCGGGCACGGTGCGGCCGTAGATCTCGTAACCCTGGTAGTTCGGAATCCGCTGCGGCAGGATGGACTGCTGGATGCGCTGGGCTTCCACGAGCACAGTCTGGTACTTGTCGGCTCTCAGTTTCTGATTGATCGAATACCGGATGAGATTCAGCGAGAAGAGAATGTCCTCCCGGCTCAGTTCCGCTGCCACATTGAAGCTGAGAATGAAATCTTCGTCTCCGACCGAGATCGCGGCAAACCGGTCGGCGCCGAGCTCGTGCTCGAGAACGGGATCGACTCCCTGGTCCGTCTGGTCCATGACAACGACGCCATTCTCGATCGCGAGTTCCAGAGGCCTGTAGTGCTGCGGGACCATGATGCCCAGTTGCGAGCTCGTCCTCTCACCGAAACGGTGGACCAGTTCGTAGTTCCCGTCGTCGCGGTACTCGAAAAGCCGTCCTCCCGTGATTCCCAGTTCGTTCTGGAAGCTCGAAGCGATCGTCTCTGCAACCGACGAGATCGTCGTCCGGGCGTCTTCCGAAGTCTCGAGGACGGCGATCGTCTTCTGGACCTGTGTCAGTAGATTCTTGTAGTCCATGATTCTCGCGTTACCTCAAAGCGACGCCATCGAGTTTGTAGGGAGCCTCCAGACCGAGTATATCGAGCACTGTCGCGTAGACGTCGGCGATGTATGGACTTCGATCCGTTTTCAACTTTCTGTTCACGAAAAGAATACCCTTGACGAGCTCCGGATCGACCGAGCAGTGATCGCCGCTCCAGACTTCATTGTTGACCTCGAGCAACTCCTTCTGTACTCCGCCGAGGGACGTCTGCCATGAGACACGGTAGCCGTCCGTATTCGTCACAAAGAGGTCGGGCATCACATTCGGGTCGAACGAATCGTAGATCTCTTCGCGCGCCACGACTCTCGACACGGGACGCGCTCCATCCTCCGGGTCCACCATCGCTTCGAGGCCGTCAGCCAGTTCGCGCTTGAGCGCATCGTACTCCGCTCCCGGCTGCACGATGCCCTGAGCCTCGCGACCTGCAAGATTGATGTACACCTCGCCGAGACCCAGAGCGTAAGCACGTGTCTTCGACCAGTCGACGTTCTCCCAGAACTGTCCCTGATCGAAGAGGATCTCGAGGGTGCGCTCTTTTGCTTCCACTCCCTCCCGGAGTCCCATGTATCCGTTCTGAACGAGCCAGGTGTTGTAGTTCACCGCTTTCCTGAAGCTGGCGAATCCGTGGTCGGACAGAATGATCAGAGTCGCATTGCTACGCCCCGCCGCCTCCATCGCCTCTCCCACGATCTCGTCCATGATCTGGTACGACTTCAGAATGCTGTCTCCCCACTCGGCTGCGAGTGCCGCATCGTACGCGGGATGTTGCGGATCGACTGCGCGCCAGAAGATGTGTCCCACACGATCCGGAAACTCGAAGCACTGGACAAACAGGTCGTTGTCCTCGGTCAGGAACTCACGAAACATCTTCCGGTACTGCTCGACCGTCCAGACCATGTCGTCCCAGAAGATCTGCTCGGTTGCGAATCCGGCGGATACCGCCCATGTATCGATCGCCCATCCGATCGTCTTGTACGGCCCGAACTGTTCGGCCAGATCGGGTGCCCAGTCCGCCGGTGACGAAATTCGGAAGCCCTGCGGCAGGCTTCGCGGGTCGAAGTTGATCGGCGAAAGATAAAGTCTCACCTCGGGAGCGACGCTCAGCAGATAGAAGCGGCTGATCCCGTTCACCTTGATGAAGGGATTGAACTGGAACTCGAAGTCTGTCCAGCCGCTCCATTCTCCCGCGCGCAGCGGGATCTTCTGTTGTCCTACTGCAATCTCCACCGAGGCGCGGTCTTCAGCGACAGTGATGGTCATCGGCGTCGATATGAACTTCGGTTCCGCGAACAGCTTGTTGGGCGGACCGACGATGTTTGTTTCGATGATCCCGCGGTTGTCTTCGAGCTGTACGACCTCGATCGAGAACTCGTTGGATCCACCTCCCGGCAGATCGAGCTCGGAGGTGAAGTAGAAGGGCTTCCCCACGCGGCCGGAGATATCGGGCACTCCGAGTCCGGAAAGAAGGTGGCCGTGATCGAGAGCCGGAGCGGGGAACGTGATCGGGACGTGAACGATCTTCGACTTCAACCCCTTCGAAGCCACCACGTCCCACATCGGAATCCCCTGTCTCCGGTTTATGGCTGAGGGACGGCTGGTCGGGATGAACTCAGCCGTCCAGTGGCTCGCCCCCCATCCAGCGAACGCGGCGGAAACGGCTGCGATCAGTCCGGCTACCATCCAGCTGAGCCGGAGTTTGAGAATCAGGCCAACGAAAAGGAAAACGACGAAGAACGTGATCGCGGCCGCAGCCCATCGGTTCCGCTCACCGAGCAGGAACGGCTCGGTCGTTTCCTCGATCGCGGCGAAAACCGGGAGATACGTCTTCGGATCGCGGCGGAGAAAGTCGAAAATCCCAGTCCGTCCCGGATCGATTCCCGTCGAGAAGGTCGACCAGGAAACCGGTGTCTGAGCCGGAAGTGTCGGCAGCAGAGGGCGAAAAGTTCCCTCCGCGCGCAGCCGGGCAAGGTTCGGAAGCTTCCCCTCATTCATCCACTGTTCCGTGAACCGGGCATCCACACCGTCGAAGCCGACCACGATGACCTTCGGCCGCGGCTCGGACTGGCCGAGGCCGGAAGGAACGACGAGAAGAGGGAAAAGGAGAATGAAAGCCGTAAGGTTACGGCGAAATCGAATCATCAGTGTTGATTGCTCCGTTCAGGAAGTCACGAGTGGCGTGGACATCATAACAAGGCTGAGCGTGGCAAACCCAATGGACATCGCCGAGAATCTGAAGGACTTGTCATCCCGAGCAAGCGCGTGTGGGCGGGAGGGGCGAGGGACCTCTCGCGATGGTACATAGCAGCCTCGAGGATAGGTCAGCACTTCACCTCCCCGTGACGAATTGACTATGTACTATCGCCGGAGTTCCCTCGCCCCTCCCGCCCGCACGACCAAGCTCGGGATGACAAGCCCGCCAGATCGCTCAAGTCGGACCCAGAATCCCAAATCAGGCATTCGTCTTGTAAACACCCGGCAGAGAGCGCTACAAAGCTCAGAGGAGTCATGATGAAACGAACGATTCTCAGTGCGGCAGTCGTCATCGCTCTCGGCCTCGCGTCGGGATGCGGAGGGCGCGAATCCGGTGGCAGCGGCGGTGCAGCAGGAGCCCAGCGGGACCTCGTCATCGCGTTTGCCAGCAGTCCCACGAATCTCGATGCCCGCATCGGCAACGACAATGCCTCGGGCCGTATCTTCGACCTCATCTACAGCGGCCTGGTCGCCGTGACCAAAGAGAACACCTACGCTCCTGACCTCGCCGAGCGATGGGAGACACCAGACGACCGGACCCTCATCTTTCACCTCCGGCCCAATCTGAAGTTCCATGACGGCCGTCCACTCACGGCTCAGGACGTCAAGTGGACTTACGATTCGCTGATGGCCGAGGACTTTGCATCCGGAAAGAAGTCCGGCTATGCGGCGGTCGCCTCGATCGAAGCACCGGATGATCGGACCGTAATTTTCCGTCTCAGTGAACCGAACGGCGGAATCCTTGCGAACCTCAATCTCGGGATCGTCCCGCGCGACGCCGATCCTGAAGTCTACAAGACGCGTCCGATCGGAGCGGGACCGTACAAAGTCACCGAGTTCGCCACCGACGAGCGCGTCGTCATGGAGTCGTTCGACGAGTGGCACCTCGGCACGCCGAACATCAAGCGTATCGTCGCACGCATCATCCCTGACGCAACCACCCGCGTGCTCGAGATGCGTCGCGGCTCCGTCAACTTCGAGATCAACAACATCCCGTTCGACCAGGTCGCCGGTTTCGAGAACAACCCGGAGTTCAAGGTCCTCAAAGAGCCGGGAGCCACGTATCAGTACCTCGCGTTCAACGTCCGGGATCCAATTCTCGGGAAGAAGCCAGTGCGTCAGGCGATCGCGCACGCGATCGACCGCGACCGGATCATCCGCGACCTGCTTCTGGGATACGGAACCAAGACCGAGACCATTTTTCCGTCAGGCCACTGGGCAAGAACGGAAGGGCTGCCGTCGTATGACTTCGATCCCGAACGTGCAAAGCAGCTTCTCGACCAGGCCGGGCATCGCGATCCGGATGGCGACGGGCCCAGGGCGCGTTTCACCCTGAGCTTCAAGACGTCGACCGATCCGGAAGCGAATCAGCGCGCACAGATCATCCAGCAGATGCTCAAGAACGTCGGAATCGACATGCAGATCCAGTCGAACGAGTTCGGAACCTTCTACGAGGACATCCAGAAGGGCAACTTCCAGATGTTTTCTCTCTCGCGGGGAGGAATCCCCGACCCTGACTTCTACCAGGTCATTTTCCACTCGGATAGTGTTCCGCCCGAGGGTCAGAACCGCGGCTACTATCTGAATCCGCGTCTGGATCAGTTGATCGAACAGGGTCGGTCCACCTTCGATGAAGCCACGCGCAAAAAGGCCTACGACGAGGCACAGCGGATACTCGCCGACGATGTCCCATACATCTCGCTCTATCACCAGACGAACATCGCCGTGATGCGCAGCTATCTCGACGGGTTCGAGATGTATCCGTCGGGATTTCTGCTGTCAGTTCCGAAGATGACGATCAGCGCTGAGTAGCGCAGAGGTGATCAGGACGGCGCGCCGGAGGCGCGTCAGAGGATAGCCGGTGGCAAGCGCAGCGCAGCCACCGGACACGAGTCTCCCTCGTTTTTTGCACCCCGGCAGGGTGCCAGATCCGACCTCAATGTCTGCCGCCCCTCTGGGGCGGAAGGACATTCGCGCAACAATACCGGTGGCTGCGCTGCGCTTGCCACCGGCTACCCTCTCACCGCACCTCCGGTGCAAGGGAGGACGGGCTACTGTCTTCTGTCTACCGTGTACTGTCTACTCCCCACAAACCGTCTCAATCAGAATCGCGCACACCTCATAAGGGTCCATGTTCGCCGCCGGGCGCCTGTCCTCGAAGTAGCCCTTCTTGTCTGCTGCCGTTTGCATCGGGATTCGAACTGACGCACCGCGGTCGCTGACGCCGTAGCGGAACTCATGGATCGGAGCGGTCTCGTGAAGCCCCGTCAACCGCTCCTCGTTGTGCGCACCGTAGACCTTGATGTGATCTTCGTGGCGCTTCGCGAGCTTCTCCATCGCCGCCTCGATCACGGCGATCCCGCCATCTTCGCGCATCGGTTTCGTGCTGAAGTTGGTGTGTGCTCCTGCTCCGTTCCAATCGCCCTTGACAGGTTTCGGATAAAGCGTCGCACTGACCAGGTACTCCTCACCGATGCGGTACAGAAGCCAGCGCGCCAGCCAGAGCTCGTCGGCCATCTCGAGGGGCGGCAGCGGTCCGATCTGAAACTCCCACTGCGCCGGCATGACTTCCGCGTTCGTGCCGGCAATCAGAATTCCAGCGCGGATGCATGCGGCCGCATGTGCCTCGACGATCTCGCGGCCGAAGACTTCATCGACGCCGACTCCGCAGTAATAGCCACCCTGCGGCGCGGGGAAACCTTTGTCCGGCCAGCCAAGCGGCTTGTTGCCGTCGAACAGCGTGTATTCCTGTTCGATCCCGAACCATGACTCGTGATCGGCAAACTCTTCAGCGACCTCGCGAAGCCTCGCGCGCTTGTTGCTCCAGTGCGGCGTACCGTCCGGATTGGATACCTCGCAGAGCACCAGGATGTCATCGTCGCGATGCAGCGGATCGGGCACGATGCGCACAGGCTCGAGCTTCAGATCGCTGAAGTGTCCTGAGGCCTGGTAGGTGCTCGAGCCGTCATAACCCCAGTCAGGAAGGTCGCTCAGCTTTCGAACCGGGCCGTCGATGATCTTGGTCTTCGAGCGGAGTTTCTGAGTGGGTTTCTGTCCATCTATCCAAATGTACTCCGCCGTGATCTTGGCCAAGCGCTGCCTCCAGGAACGTCAGATTGTGGGTGAGAAAAGTCGCGGATTGCTGGCTTAACAAGATAGCAAAACAGGGCAGGCGGATGAAAGGCGAAAGATGGCTGCGACCGGACCCATGTGGCAGGGCCTTCCCAGGCCCTGCCTCTCCCGGCAGTAACGTTGTACGACACCTGGAGCGGGCACCATCACCGCGAGAGGTCCATGTGTCGTACATCTTCACTATTCGGATTAGGCAGGGCCTGGGAAGGCCCTGCCACATGGCCGCTCAGCTCGCGCCGAACAGGTTGGAGGCGGCTTCGGCAGCCCCGGCCACGATCACCAGGTTCTTCCCTCGGGTCTTGGCCTGATACATCGCCGAATCGGCGCGCCGAAGGATATCGTTCTTCTCGATCTCCAGCGACCGGGACCGCCCGGGAGGATGGTGAGCCACGCCGATCGAAGCGGTGAGCACGCTTTTCAGATGCCGCGCCGGCATGCCAAAGCCGTACGCATGTTCGAGAAACACGTTCTGCTCGATCGCCTTACGGATGTCTTCGGCAACCCGCAGTCCGTCGTTCTCAGTAGAGTCCGGAAGAATGATCACAAACTCGTCGCCGCCGTACCGCGAAACGATTGCAGACTCGTCGGACACCACCCTGCTGAGAAGGAATCCGGTCTCTCGCAGCACCTGGCTTCCGGCAAGGTGGCCGTGAGTGTCGTTGATCCTCTTGAAGTCGTCGAGATCCATGAAGATCAGCACGCAGCCTTTCGTGCTGTCGTCTGCTTCGATCATCGTCTCGCTGAGGCGGACATGGAACCAGCGGTCATTGTAGAGGCCCGTCAGATCATCCTTCTTTGCGAGCTCCTGGGCGCGCTTCGCCTCGAGGGCATTCTGCAACGTGAATGAGGTATAGCCGGCAAAGATCTCGAGAAGGGCCATGTCCCGCTCGCTGAAGGGCTGGCCGTCCATCCTGTTGATCAGCTCGAGCACGCCACAGACGTTCTTTCCGATGTAGATCGGGACGCAGACGATCGATTCGGATTTGTGTCCGGTCGACTCGTCGAATTTCGAGAAGAAAAACTGGTCGGTGCTCACGTTCGCCGAAAGATATGGGAGCCCTGTCTGGTAGACCCTTCCGGCGATCCCGTTTGCGGCTGAAAGCGTCTTTCCGATGAGACCCTCGCTGGCGGATCCGAAAGCGGCGATGAAAGAAAGCAGGTTTTTCTCACGTGCCGCGACCTTGTGTGCTGGATGGTCGAGCAGGATCGAGCCGGCCTGGGAGGGAACGAATTCGAACGCCTTCTGGAGAATGTGGCGCAGCAGGACGTCGAGATCGATCTCGCTCCGAAGCGTAAATCCCGATTTATGACGCTCGAGGAAAGGCTCGAGGTCACGAATCTGGAGCGAATGAAACTGGATCATCGGCCTGCCCGCGTCAAAGTTGTTTAAAGATCCATTATAGGCGCACGGGGAGCGGATCCGCGACGGAAACAACTCCTCAAGATAACTAACGAACGACGCCGCCCCGTCCTCCCCTTCTGCTAGACACCAAAGACGATACGGCCGATGGTGAACATCAGGGCGAGGATCAGAAACGAGAACATCACGTTGAGTCCCAGCCCCGCCCGCGCCATTTCGGGCACGGTGAGGCGACCGCTGCCGTAGACGATCGCATTCGGAGGCGTGGCAACCGGCATCATGAAAGCGCAACTTGCCGCCAGCACTGCCGGAACCGCCAGAAGCATGGGGTCGATGCTCATGCCCGTCGCGATCGCGGCGATGACCGGCAGAAACGTCGCGGCAGTGGCGGTATTGCTGGTCAGCTCGGTCATGAAGATCACGACAACCGTCAGAGCAAAGGCAACGAGCAGCACGGGCCAGTTCTCCAGCGCTCCCAGCCGTGTTCCGAGCCAGCCTGCGAGTCCGGTTTTCTGGATCGCGTCGGCAAGCGCAAGTCCACCGCCGAAAAGCAGCAGCACGGACCACGGAAGCCTCTCGATGTCCTTCCACTCGAGGCCGAAGCGGGTCCAGCTCGCGTCCATCGGCACGACGAACATTGCGAAGGCACCGGCCATCGCGATGGTCGTATCGTTGAGTCCCGGGATGTACGGATCGAGCAGCGGCCGGATCACCCAGAGCAGCGCAGTGATTGCAGTGATCGCTGCAACGATCGTCTCGTCACGGCGGCGCTTTCCGAGCAACTCCAGCTCCCTGCCGATCGCTTCACTTCCGGAAGCGAATGCATTGCCTTTCAACGGGTGAAGAACCCGTGTGAGCAGCAACCATGTGAGGGGAAGCGAGATCATGACGAGCGGCACACCCAGAAGCATCCACTGCCCGAAACCGATCTCCACGCCGTACGTCTCGTTCATGAAACCGGCGAGCAGCGCGTTTGGCGGCGTGCCGATCAGGGTTCCCAGACCGCCAATACTCGCCGCGTACGCGAGACCCAGCAGGAGCGCGACCGAAAAGTTCCGTTCCTCCTCCGGATCGCCGCCTTCGTCCACGCAGAGCTGAATGATCGACGTTGCCATCGGCAGCATCATCAGCACCGCGGCCGTGTTGCTGATCCACATACTGAGAAACGCCGTGGCGATCATGAAACCACCGATGAGCCGCGCAGACCCCGTTCCGGATCGCGCGACGATATTCAGGGCGAGCCGCCGATGAAGTCCGCATCTCTCGAGAGCCAGTGCGATCATGAAGCCGCCCATGAAGAGAAAGATCACAGGATTCGCATACGGTGCCGTTGCGGCGGTCACTTCCTGAACACGCATCAGAGGCAGCAGCACGATCGGCAGAAGCGCCGTGACCGATATCGGAACCGCCTCGGTGATCCAGAGAATCGCCATGAGGAGGGCCAGCGCAGCAGTACGCCACGCGGCGATCGACATCCCTTCCGGCGCGGGGATGGCGAGCATGAGCAGGAAACCCGCGGGACCGAGAATCAGTCCCAGTCGCTCTCTGACGGAGCTTCGTGCCGGCTCGGCGGAATCCCCGTTCGCAGAATCCACCCTCGCATCATAGCGAAACTGCGCTTGAACCGGCGCGTTCCGCCCTTCATCATGGTCGGTGAGATGAGAGTCCTCAATGTCCACGAGCGTGTTCTCGACGCGCCGCCCGCCTCCGTAGGTGCACTGATCGACGGTCTCGCATCCGATGACGACCGGCTCTGGCCGAAGGATCGGTGGCCCGCGATGAAGCTCGACGGGCCTCTCGCTCCCGGCGCACGCGGTGGCCACACGCCGATTCGCTATTTCGTCGAGGAGTACGCGCCGGGGCGAAGTGTTCGGTTCCGATTCACGGCTCCCCGCGGCTTCAACGGTACGCACTACCTCGATGCGGAAGCGCTCCCGACAGGCGGAGCCCGCCTTCGGCACACGCTCGAGATGAAAGCCGAGGGACGAGCGATGCTCAGCTGGCCGCTGATCTTCCGGCCGCTTCACGACGCGCTCATCGAGGATGCGCTCGACCGAGCCGAGCGGAACCTCGGGCTCCCATCGCGCGCGAGTCATTGGTCATTGCAGGTACGCGCGCTGCGCTGGCTGCTCAGGCCTCGGAAGAAAAAGCGGAAGGGCGGGACGTAACTCATCTGCCACCCGAGCTTCGACTCGGTCGCGTTATCCTCTGCGCCATGAATCTTTCCAGGTCCGTCGCATCTACTCTCGCCTGCCTCACGCTTCTCGGTTGCACGGCAGCCTCGCGCACAAACAGTGATGTTGCCGCGATCGAGCGCAACTTCGGAGCGCACTTCGGCGACATCGAAGGAACATTCGTTCTGCTGGATTCACACAAGCTCGTCGTCCACAACACCGGGCGCGCGAATACCCGATTCATTCCTGCTTCGACGTTCAAGATCCCGAATACCCTGATCGCGCTCGAGACAGGAGTCGCGAGCGGCCCCGACTTTCTGCTCGAATGGGACAGCAACGTCGCGCCGCGCCGGCCGTGGTGGCCGGCTTCCTGGGCAAAGGACCATACGCTTCGAACAGCGCTCGCGAACTCGGCGGTCTGGTACTACCAGGAGCTCGCAAGACGGATCGGGCCGGAACGGATGGCGGTCTATCTCGAACGCTTCTCGTACGGCAATCAGAATCTCTCGGGGGGGATCGATCAGTTCTGGCTGCAGGGCGGGCTGCGGATCTCACCGCTCGAACAGGTCGACTTTCTTCGACGTTTCTACTTCAGGGAACTCGGTGTCGCTGAACGTTCGACGCAGCTCGTCAAGGAGATGCTCGTTCTCGAAGAGACGCCGCAGTACCGCCTCAGCGGTAAGACTGGTTGGGCCGCGCTCGGCGACTACGAAGGGCGGGAGATCGGCTGGCTCGTCGGGTACCTCGAGAAAGAGGGCGACGTGTACTTCTTCGCGACGAACATCAACATTCGCACGAATGCAGATGCAGCGGAAAGATTGAAGATCACGAAGTCGATTCTCGAAGAACTCGGACTGCTTTAGAATCTCGGCCCTGCTCCAAAACGGCTCCAACTCAAGGAACGAAGTGTCATCTCCGAGCGTCGAGCGATCTTGAGGAATTGTCATCCCGAGCAAGCGCGGGTGGGCGGGAGGGCGAGGGATGACAACTCGTTCGGGTTGACGCAGCGCCGCCCTACTCGACTCCCTCCGGCGCTGCTTCCGCGAGCTCCTGCATCCGCTCCCGTGCAGAGACGGCCTTCTTCGGATCGCCGGCCCGCGTGTAGAGATTCTGCAGATTCGCGAGCACGCGGATCAGCGTCTGCCGTTCGGTCCAGCCGCGCAGCATTTCGCTCTCGAGCCGCATCTGCCCGTTGCTCAGTTCCTGAAGGAGCGTGTCGAGCTCCGGAAGAGTCCGCGTTTCGCCGTGACTGAACGGATCGACGTAGACTTCATTGAGCTCGAACTGCACCTTGACGATGTAGTGACCTGGAAGGCCGACTCCAGAGGCGTTCAATCCCAGGCGGTGCGCGAGATGCAGAAAGATGATCGAAAGCATGATGGGCATGCCTTTTTTCCTCTCGATCACCTCGTTAAGATAGCAGTTGCGGACGTCGTAATAGTGCTCACGATCGCCCTGATAGCCATCGACGTCGAACATCTCGGCCTGCAGGTGCCCGAGTGTAAATATGTCGGGCTCGCCCGGAGAGCAGCGCGCTCGAACCCGGTCTGCGAGAGCGTCGAGCTCGGCCAGGTAGTGCGCGGGATCGAGGGACGGGTACTCCTCGAGGGCGATCAGGAGAGCTCCGCGCGCGAGGTCGGGACCGAGAATCGGCTTCGATGAGAGCTCCCGGAACTGCCGCCGTGCCTCAGCAGGATGAACGAACAGAGGCACGGGAGTCATTGAGTCCGAGGATACAGCACATCGGAACGCCAGCCCAGCGAGGAGCCGCCGTAGCCGCTCTCCTTCACCCCTCTCCCGCCTCCGTGGTAAAACCCCCCTATGAATGAAAGCGATCTACCGTCACACCCGGTCCCCGTCACCGGTCTGAAGTTTGACGAGCTCGGTCTCAGCGAGCCGATCCTCCGAAGCGTCGCCGAGCTCGGCTTCGAGCATCCCACTCCGATTCAGGCAGCTCTCATTCCCCTTGCACTGGAAGGACGCGACCTGATCGGGCTCGCGCAGACAGGCTCGGGAAAGACAGCAGCGTTCGTCCTTCCGATCGCACAACACCTGACACACGGGAAAGGGGTGCGGGGGCTGATCCTCTCGCCGACCCGCGAGATCGCTCTGCAGACGAAAGCGTTCCTCGACCTGTTCGGGCGCGATCACGAGCTCAACACTGTCTGCCTGATCGGCGGCGTGAAGATGCAGCCGCAGATCGACGACCTCAGGAAGAAGCCCGACATCGTCGTCGCGACACCCGGACGGCTGCTCGATCATATGCAACGCAAGAACGTGCGTCTCGACAAGATCGAAAAGCTCGTGCTCGACGAAGCCGATCACATGCTCGACCTCGGTTTCCTCCCCCAGATTCAGGCGGTTCTCAAGGAGGTTCCCTCAGAGCGGCAGACGATGATGTTCTCCGCGACCATGCCTCCGGCGATCGAAAGGCTCGCACAGCAGTTCATGAAGGATCCGAAGCGGATCGACATTCTGCCCGAGGGCGGCGCGGCGGAAGGAATCAGTCACCGGCTCTATCTCGTCATGCCGGAGAACAAGCGTCCGCTCCTGCTCGCGCTGCTGCAGCAGGAGCTCGGAAGCACGCTCGTGTTTGCGCGGAAGCGCAGCGATGCCGAGTGGCTCGCGAGCATTCTCGAGAGGCAGGGACATCCTGTCGTACGTATTCACTCGGACCGCACACAATCCCAGCGCGTCGCGGCGCTCGACCAGTTCCGCAAGGGAGAACACCGGATCCTCGTCGCGACCGACATCGCCGGACGTGGCATCGACGTACCGGGAATCACGCACGTCGTGAACTTCGATATTCCGGAGACCGTCGAAGACTACATCCACCGCGCCGGGCGGACGGCAAGGGCGAACGAGCTCGGAATCGTCTCGACGATCGCAACGTGGCTCGAGACGTCGATGGTGAAACAGATCGAGCAGAAACTCGGCCAGGACATCCCTCGCTGCACGATTCCCGGCGTGGCTGCGTACGTCGAATCGAAGCCGAAGGGAGCCGCGCGGACGCGACGATTCCGATGAGACAAGTTGTGAGTTGTGAGTTGTGAGTTGTGAGTGGGACGGTTCGCACTAAGACAAGTTGTGAGTTGTGAGTTGTGAGTTCTGAGTTGTGAGTGGAACGGTTGCCAACTCAAAACTCACAACCGGTCGGGGGCGGTTGCCACTCACAACTCACAACTCAGAACTCAGAACTCAGAACTGGGCGGGGGCGGTTGCCACTCACAACTCAGAACTCACAACTCACAACTGGCTGGGGGGCGGCTGGGGGCGTGCCGGCCGGGGTAACCGCACGAGCAACTCCTCGGTTAGAAACTCCACCTTGTCGTGCAGGTGAGCGATCTCGAGCTCCGCTTTCAGATTCACTTCGTAATCCAGGTCGGCGCGCAGGCGATCTTTCGCTCCCTGGCGGTTCTGGCTGACGAGAACGAAAATCGACAGGAAGATTGCCTCGAGTGAGACGGCCATCGTGAGGAAGCCGAAGGGATAGGGATCGAACTTCGGCGTGCCGGGAAGGGTGTTCCAGACGATCCAGACGATGAACCAGAGCGCGTTGAGAGCGAGGAACGTGAGGCTTCCTGCGAACTCGGCGATCGTGTCGGCGATTCGCTCGATGCCTGTCGATCGGATCTCCATCTCCTCGTTGATGTTTCGGGAAACGCGGGAACGGAGGAGCGCGTCGGTAGTACGCAAGCGCTCGCCCATGATGGTGAGCAGGTCGAGAGCCGCATCGGGGTGGGCGCGCAGAAAGCGCATCAGATCGTCCCGGTCGAGCACAACGAGCTCGCTCGCCGTGACCGCTCTGGCACTCGCGGTTCTCGAGCCTCCATCGAGCAGGGAGAGCTCTCCAAAAAAATCGCCCCTCCTGCACTCGGCCAGAACGATTTTCGTCCCCGCCGTATCGCGAACGGAGAGCTCGACGGTCCCCTGAGCCACAATGTAGAGGGAATCGCCCGGCTCGCCGAAATTGAAAAGCGTTTCATCGGCCTCGCAGTCGCGGCGATCGAGCACTTCCATCAGGCCTGCGCGCTCGGTGGAGTCGAGGAGTTTGAACAGAGGCACCGCGGCCAGGATCTCTTCCAGGTTCTGATGCTCCATGTTCTCGATTGTAGCGCCAACGCGCGGCCGCTCACCTCACATCGGGAGGAATGAGGGGCGGGTTCTCTTCGAGATCGGCCCGGATCGTCCGATCGAGGAGCAGCTCCCGAACCCCATCGCGCCCTCTGCGCCGAAATGCTTCCTTCACCTCCGACGGAGACAGGTCAATCCCGGTCATCTGGTGGAGGTACTGGCAAAACACCTTCGCCCTGAGAAGGAATGAAGCCAGAAGAATCAGCATCAGTGCGGCGACAATCGTCAGCGCGTTCAGGAGCGCTGGCGAGAGGCGCAGGAGCTCGGGCAGATTCATCAGTCCTCCATCGGGCCGCCCGTTTCGGAAGCGACGATCCGTGATTCGTTATGACCTCGATGGAATGAGTGTAACGAATGAGCTCGCTATGTGGAAGGTCGTGGATCGAGCGATGGCAAGAGGTGTCATCCTGAGCGCAGCGAAGGATCCCCTGATTGCTTGCATCAGAGCGAGTCCTGAGGGGATCCTTCGCTGCGCTCAGGATGACACCTCTTCGCCGCTTGACTCGCAGGGATCGCGCCTCATTCCGCTTCGGCGTTTTCTTCCTCGTCGTGCCGCTTTTCGTCCCGAATTTCACCGAGCCGTTCAGACGGCAGGAGCCCGCGCCGGACAGCGTCCTCGCCGGCCGCGAGCGAGTTCTCCACGAGAACCATCTCGCAGCCCTCGGCAAGCAGCTTGTCGCGAAGCTCGAGAATCACTTTGTCTCTCTCGGGAACTGTGACATCGCGGATATAAACCACGATCACCCGCCCCGGAAACTCGCGCACGATCTGACTGTAGATTTCGGGATCGCGCTGGCCGCTGTCTCCCACGAGCACGAAGCGCAGCCCGGGATAAGCGTTGAGCACGCCACGGACGGCCTTCAGTTTGTGCTCATCGTGGGATGCATGGATGAACTTGTCTTCTTCGATCCCGTAATCCCCCAGCATGATCGGGCCGGCGGGTATTTTCTGAAAAGCCAGAAAGTCGGCGTAGAGCTCGTAGAGATTCCACGGACCGCTCGAGACATAAAAGATCGGATTGAGCTCCTCTCCCCTGTTCCCCCGGTGCAGCGCCCGGTAGAAGGCCGAAACTCCTTCGAATGGAATTCGGGTGTGCGCATTGTGAAGAAACACGGTGCGCGCCATCGAAGTGAGTGCGGTCGCTCCCGTCTCCATGACCGTGTCATCGAGGTCGCTCACGATGCCGTACTCGGCATCCGCCGAAGGAACCAGGACCGGGGCGATGGCGGGTTCCCGCTCCGCTTCGTCTCCCAGCCGAAGCGCCACTTCGTGCCAGCCGTGGTGCGAGGCATCCAGCGCCACGGGAAACTCGAAATGGAAGTACCCCTCATGATCGGATATCGAGCTCACGTCGATACCGCGAAAGCTCGCAATGACTTCAGCGCCTGGGATTTCATCTGTGGCAAAGCGCTTGTACGCGTTGACGATGTTCCGCCAGACGTTCTCGTGCTCGCTTGCGGGCGTGATGTTGCGATCGCGCAGCACCCTGCCGCGAACGTGGAGCGACTGAGCGCTGCCATACCCACGATAGGGAGTGATGTGCCTGTCGACAGGTTCTATATGCCGGCCGCCTGCATCCTCGCGACGGAGGTCGAACTGCGACTCGAGCTGAAGGGCAACGCGATGAAGGATCTCTTTCCAGCGGGCCATCGACGTATCACGCCCGATGCGACGCGGAGGGAGCGTCGTACAACTCCCCTTCTCCCAGGCCGCGCAGCCGTCGATACTCCCCAAGGCCCGCCCGAAGAACCTCGATCGATTTTCGCAGCGATTCCTCTCCCAGGACGTACGCGATCCTCACTTCATTCATGCCGAGACCGGGCGTGGCGTAGAACCCCGAGGCGGGAGCAATCATGATGGTAGCGCCGTCGTGCTGGAAATCGAGGAGCAGCCATTCCGCAAAGTCTTCAGCGTCACGGACGGGCAGACGCGCCACGCAATAGAACGCGCCTTCCGGCCGGGTCAGAAAGACTCCTGGAATCGAGCTGAGGCCTTCGAAAAGAATGTCACGTCGCGTCTGGTACTCCGCGATGACGTTCTGAGTGTAATCCGCTGGGAGGTTGCGCGCCCCCTGGGCGATCCGCTGCGCAATTCCGGGGGCCGAGAGCCGGGCCTGCGCCATCTTCAGACAGGCGCGGATGATCTGCGGATTTCGAGAAACCAGACTTCCGAGGCGAATTCCGCACGCGCTGAATCGCTTGGACAGGCTGTCGACCACGATGACCAGCTGTTCGAACTGCTCGAGCTCGAGGGCGCTGAGTCCCTTTCGATCGTCGTATACAAACTCCCTGTAGACCTCGTCGGAAACGAGGAACAGATCATGGCGAAGGCAGAACTCGGCAACCTGAATCAGCTCGTCTCTCGTGTAAACGGTTCCGGTCGGGTTGTTCGGGTTGCAGAGCAGAACCATCCGCGTCTCCGGCGTGAGGGCTCGCTCCCAGACCGGCGGGGGCGGCAGATGAAATCCGTCCCTTCCCCGGCTCGTGACAGGAACGAGTCGCAGCCCACACATCGCCGCAAACGCCGCGTAGTTCGTGTAGAACGGCTCGACGACGAGCACTTCTTCGCCCTCATCAGCGCAGGCCATCATCGCAAAGATGATCGCTTCACTTCCGCCGGTCGTTGCGATCACATCCTCGAGGGAGATCGGAATGCCCGCGGAGGCGTAATAGTCAACCATCCAGCCGAGAAACCCTGCCGTTCCTGAAGAGGGGCTGTAGCAGAGGACCTTGTCATCGATCAGCGCAAGCTCGCGTCGGATCGCCTCGGGCGTCTCGAGGTCGGGCTGACCGATATTGAGGTGATAGACGTGAACTCCCCGCTGCTTCGCCGCGTCAGCCAGCGGCGATAGCCTGCGGATCGGGGACGCGGGCATGTTGTGCCCGCGATTGGATATTTCAGGGATCATCCAGCCGCAAATCTGCCAAAGACGTGCCGGAAGAGCAAGACATAGTTGAGCCGGCCCGGGAAACGAGGGGTCTGAGGCCTCATGACTAAGACGGATGAGGTGTCATCCTGAGAGGCGGTGACACTCGCGCATGTCATCCCGAGCTTGGTTGTGCGGGCGGGAGGGGCGAGGGATCTCCGGCGATGGTACATCGTTGCCTATCAGCGTCGCCGCCGCCCTTTGCCGATCACGAATCACGAATGTACTACCGCCGGAGATCTCTCGCCCCTCCCACCCACCCGCGCTCGCTCGGGATGACAAGTCCTGAAGATGCCCGACGCTCGGAATGAAACGATGCCCCGATTTCTGCACAGCGTCTGAGCGAAGAATGACTACCGCGTTCGATCAAAGTCACTCCGACTGTTAACCCTTTGCCGTTCCGGGGCGTTTTAACTGTAACCGGCGGGCAACTTCGTGAGAACGCCGCCGTATCAACAATAGAATCAGGAGAGCTTGTCATGGTTGAGTGGGTGCCCATCCTCGGAGTCATAGGAACGTTTTCTTCGATCATTTTTTTCGTACATGCCTCGAATAAATCGAGACAAGCCAGAACTGCGGCCCATGCCGATGTGCAGACCCGCATGCTCGACAAGTTCGGAACCGCCGAGGACTTCGTCGTTTTCCTGAAGACCCCGGAAGGCCGGCGGTTTCTCGAAGCGCCCGAGCGGCAGGCCGACCGCGGCACCGACCGTATCCTCAGCACGATTCGCTGGGGAATCACGCTGACCGTTTTCGGAGCCGGTCTCTTCATCCCGATGATGCTCCTGGATGATGGATTTCTCGTTCCTGCGACGATGACCCTGTCACTCGGTCTCGGACTGGTGATCTCGGGCCTGGTGTCGCGGAAGCTGGCGAAGACATGGGAAGCAGATCGAGTGGAAGCAGCGGCTTGAAGCAGAAGAGATGATCGAACCGCTTCGGATAGTCGCCGTACGCCTTTCAACTGAGGCCGGGAGCCCCGAGTCCTCCTCGTCGGCAGTTACCGAAGCGGCATTCGATCAGATTTACAAGAGGACCGCGAGGCCGCTGCTCCGGTATCTAACCCGCGTCGGTGGCAACGCGGAACTTGCTGAAGACATCCTCCAGAAGACTTACATCCGGGTGCTGCAGGCGACGCTTCCGGTCATGGATGAACGGGAAATGAAGAACTACCTCTTTCGGATCGCATCGAATCTTCTGACCGACCACTGGCGGGCAGGCGCGAGGGAACGCCTGTTCGGCTTTCTGCCTCTGCCCCGCTCACAGCGCACCGAAAGCGACGGCATCCGCGACCACGACGTGCGAACGATGTTCAGTCAGCTCAAGCCTCAGGAGCGGAACCTTCTGTGGCTCGCTTACGTGGAGGGCTGCTCGCATGACGAGATCGCCCGGATTCTCGGGCTTCAGCAGTCGAGCATTCGCGTTCTGCTCTTCCGCGCGAAGTCGAAGCTCGCTGCGACCCTGCGTGACAGCGGCCTCGTGCCCGAGGAGGCATCATGAGTCCGCACGAGAAGATCGAGCGGGAGATTCTGCAGGCCTCGCGTGAAGGCCGGATTCCGGACACTCTGCAAAGCCATCTCGAGACGTGCGCGTCGTGCGGAGAGACGGCCTCGGTCGCAGGCTTCATGCAGAAGCTTGCGGGGGCGGAAAAGGATGCTCCCCTGCCGGATCCCGGCATCCTCTGGCTCAAGGCGCAACTGCTTCAGAACCGACAGATCCATGAGCAGACTTCTCACGCGTTGTCTCTCGTGCAGCGGACGACGTGGATCGTGATCGGCACATGCTGGGCCGCTGTTCTGGCCTGGAAGTGGGACACAGTCAGCTCGTGGCTCGACGACGCGAGCGTCAGCCGCCTGATAGTGAGCTCGATCTCGGAGGGCCAGGGCATTTCTCTGCCGTTCATGCTTCTGCTCGCAGGGCTGATGGGAGTCACTGCGCTATTCGCCGCTCACAGTGTCTTCGCCGATGAATGATTAAAGGGTGAAGTGTCATCCTGAGCGCAGCGAAGGATCCCCTGATTGCTTTCGGCAGAGCGAGTCCTGAGGGGATCCTTCGCTGCGCTCAGGATGACACGCGTTCATTCGCCGTTAACTCGAGGCCATTGGGATCAGAAGGGCATTTCGTCGTCGCTGAGTCCGAAGAAATGCCCGAGCTCGTGAATCACCGTCTCCCGGATCTCGCGCACCGCTTCCCGTCTCGATCTCGAGATCCGGAGAATCGGTCCGCGGAAGATTGCGATCTGGTTCGGCAGGTTCGGCAGCGCGGAGAATGACTGCTCGGTGAGCGGAATCCCGCGAAAGATTCCCAGCAGCTCGTCACCTTCGATCTCCACCTCTTCGAGATCGTCGCGGTCGGGCTCTTCTTCGATCACGATCGCTATGTTCTCCATCCTCAGGCGGAACTCATCCGGAAGCTGAGCGAGCGCCTCTTCCACGAGCTTTTCGAAATCTCCCTCCGACATCTGCGATCTCATGCGGGGCATATCGTACGCGGGATGAGACGGAACAGGTAATATGCCGGCTACAGGGAGGAACGATGAATAGACGTCTGATAGTTGCTGTCGCGGTCCTGGCCATTTCAGTTCCCGCCATCGCCCAGCAGGATTTCTCGAAGATCGAGGTGAAGGCCACAAGAGTTGCCGGCAACATTTACATGCTGCAGGGGGCGGGTGGGAACATCGGGGTCTCCGCTGGCGAGGACGGAATCCTGATCGTGGACGATCAGTACGCACCGCTAGCGCCGAAGATCAAAACTGCGCTCGCCGGCATTTCGGATCAGCCTGTGAAATTCGTGCTGAACACGCACCATCACGGCGATCACACAGGCGGCAATGAGATATTCGGCGAAATGGCCCCGATCATCGCTCATACAAATGTAAGAAAGCGACTCTCAGCACCCAGCGACGGTAAGCCGCCAATCCCTGCTTCCCTTCCCGTGATCACGTTCGACGATCGCCTGACTGTGCACATCAATGGCGAGGACATCCGCGCGGTGCACTTTCCCAACGGGCACACGGATGGAGACTCGGTGATTTTCTTCACACGCTCGAACGTCGTGCACATGGGCGACAACTTCTTTGCGGGGCGGTTTCCCTTCGTGGATATCGACTCGGGGGGGAGCGTCCGCGGGCTGATCCGGAATCTGGACAAGCTCATCGCAGAGCTGCCAGGAGATGTGAAAGTGATTCCCGGCCACGGGCCTCTTTCGACGATGGCGGATCTCACTGAGTACCGCGTCATGATCGAGGACTCGCTCAAGATCGTTGCAGCCGGGCTGGAGAAAGGCCGCACGCTCGAGCAGCTCCAGCAGGACAAGGTGCTGGAGAAGTATGCATCGTGGGGTTGGAATTTCATCAACCAGGATCGTTTCATCGCGACGCTTCACCGAGAACTGACGACGCCGCCAAAGTAGCGGCGGATTCCGATCCGCCGTTCTGGGATCCGTTCGGAACTTGCGCGTTCTGGGGCGACGACCCGGGATAAATGCTCCATAACTCGTGCCGCTTCACGGAGCTGGATGCGGGACATCGGAATGTCCCGCTACTTGCGCGATGATCACGGATCGACGAACCGGCCCGCCGCATTCCGCACGAAAATCTCCCCTGTCCAGATGTCCACACGCCAGACGCCGAGCCGGCGCTGGCGCTCGTCGCCGGGGCAGCCGCCACCGTGAACCTCGACGGTATATCCCTCGTTCGCGTAGCCGAGACTTCGGGTCGTGATGCACTCGCGACGGACTGGGTAGTAGCGCGTCGACGAGACATATCGAAGAACTCGATCCACTGACTCCGCTTCGGTCATCCGATCCCTGTCCCGCTGCGGCGGCCTGGCCGTGGGAGTCGGGCGCGGTCGGGCGGGGGTCGCCTCTGGCTGCGAATCTCGCGTCGCGGCGGGTCGCGAC
>JBGSYJ010000237.1:0-4509 GCA_041750915.1 Thermoanaerobaculia bacterium
TGGTGCGGTGCGCCTCCTGCAGCTGTGCGATGAATCGATCCCCGATCCGCCATTCCGGTGGAACGATACTCGACTAAAGCAAGTTCAGAGCAAGCCGCCGCTGCATTCTATTCAAAAGGCATGACAACTCGGCCGGCGGGCGTGTGCCAGGGCCTCCAAGGCTCTGCGTATATCGAATCGTCAAGAGGTACGGGACGCGGGGTCATCGGGGACGATCGTGCATGCCTCCAGGTGCCGTACACCGTCTGCTCGAAAAGGCAGGGCCTCGGAGGGCCCTGCCACATGGAGCATCGAAACGATGTCGTCAGAGCGGAGCGTCAGCCGTGGCGCTATCCCCGACGCCGGAACGAGTCGCCCATCGCACCGGCCACAAGCCAGCCAGGACGAACCAGGCCGACAGCAGGATGGCTGCGATCGGAAAGAGGATAGCGACCGGAAAGCCCCACATGAGCGGCATGACGATGCCGTGCGCGATCGCTCCTGAAATTCCGATCCAGGCGATCCATGGCGACCCGAGGGATCGCTCGCGCTGGCCCGCGAGGATCAGGCCGATCATAGCGATTGCGAAGATCGGATAAATCAGCGTCGCGAGCCAGATGTGCACCGTGAGAACAGGCGTGGAGTGCCCGGCGGCAAGGGAATGTGCGTCTACGTATGCAACGGTATGCACGGCCATTTCCACCGCTTCGAGACCGGTCGCGAGGATTGCGAACCCAAGCCATCGCTGCACCGCCGCCGAAACAGGCGCGGATCGACGCAGCAGGACGAAACTCACAGTGAGAAGCACGAGCGCGACGAAGACGGCCGAGTGCGCGCCAACCCACGCCGGATGCACGAGCATTTCGACCATCGCACCACGCGGATGCTGGGAGCTGCCCGCAATATAAAGAGCGCCGCCGCCCGCAAGGAAATAGCGCCATGCTGACGAGGAAGCGATATTCATGATCGGCGCTGAGAGTAACTCGGGTCAGGATCTGCGCGCAATGACAACCTGTTCGATTCGCGCCGATGCAGGCGAACCGGCGAAAAAGCAGAGACCCTGTTCTACAGATCGAGCCACTTCGCGAGCTCGCCTGCCATCTGAGCGTGTCCACGTTGCGTGAGATGGACACCGTCACTGGTGTTGCGGGGATCAGCCAGGATTCTGGCAAGCACGCGTTTTGGGATTAGCGGGAGGTCGTACTCGCGCGCCACCCGGCGCTGCGCGGCCGCGTAACCCCAATATCCGGGCAGGACCGGTAGCTCCATCAGGAAGATCGGATCATGCCCTCTCTCTAAGGCGAGCGTGACGAGACGTTCGAGACCTGCACCAAACTCGGCGCTGCCCGTAGCCGTGAGCATGTCGTTCCCGCCGATCACGAGAAGCATCGCGCCAGAGGTCTGCTCCATCTGGAGCAGGTCGGTCGCAGCGCCGCTGACATCCTGCGCCGGGCGGGATCGATCGACCAGCTCGACCTGCGTCCGCTCGTCCAGCAGCTCGATCCAGCGGCGCGATTCGTCGAAACCTCCCGATGCGAGTGAATCGCCAACGACGATCAGACGGGAGTAGGAATCCGTCGGACCAGGCGCGTCAAGGACCCAGGGCAGCTCCTCAATGACGGCGAGAATAGTCAGTGCAATCACGGCGGTCGCGGACCAGCGTCGGTACCGGTTCTCGCGCCCGGCAAGCAGAAAGGTGCCGTAGACCAGAAGGGACGCAATCAACGGAACCAGCAGCCAGAGTGTCACCGGCGTGCCCGAAAACGCACCGAGTGCCAGCACGACAACGAACGTCACGCGTGCTACCGGTGCAGCTCTTCGCCCGGCGAGATATCCGGCGAGATCCGCCACAGCAATGACGATGAT
Source organism: Thermoanaerobaculia bacterium (assembly GCA_041750915.1). Lineage (GTDB taxonomy): Bacteria > Acidobacteriota > Thermoanaerobaculia > Gp7-AA8 > Gp7-AA8 > JBGSYJ01. Next base: position 1,846 of record JBGSYJ010000237.1, read on the forward strand.
GAGCGACGCCGCAGTGAATGCGACATCTCCCGAATAGATGTGGCTGAGCAGAAGGGCGCGCACGGTTGCGATCTTCGTGGTTATGATCATATCTCCGGCTCAATTGTCAAACATTCGCTCCAGACGCCGCAGAAGCTCCAGAATCGGCGTGACCGCTCTCACGTTCCGCTCCTCGGTCACGGTGATAGGATTACCTTCCACCCTCAAGATCGAGAAGAACGGGAGGATCTCATGTCGAGATTCGGACGTCAGGTGAGCTTGTTCGTCGCGGCAGTTGCAATCTCTTTTCCGGCCTTCGGCTTGGAGTCGGGGGTGAGCTCCTACACGGTCGAGATTGGACCCTCCCTGGTGTCGGGTGGCGAGACGGCTCGAGGCAGAATCGCGGTCGTGCGCGATCCGCGTATTCCGGCTGAGACCCTCACATTCAAACTGGGCTCCAGCAACAGCAACCTGATCCGATTTCCCGTTGAAGTGATCACGATTCCGGCGAATAAGACAGTCGGCACCTTCGATCTCGGGACCGGAGCCACACCGATTCGAACTACCGTCTCCGTTCAGGCTTACCTGGGACCGAGCTTAAGAACGTCCGTTTCCGCTCCGATCGAGCTCGTTCCTGCTCTGCTCAAATCGGTAACCCTCAGCAGCCCGTCCATGATCGGCACCAACGCCAGAACGATCAACGTTACGGCGGAACTGAAGGCGCCCGCGCCGACCGGCGGGATCGAGCTGTACCTGAGTCCTTTCAAGCTGGCGACCAGCCAGACGGGAATCAAAGCTGCCAATGTTCCCCCTGTGACTCACCGCGTTCAGGCGGGATCGAGGTCTGTGACCTTCCCCACCCGCTACAACGACGTTATCGCATCTTTCGAGAACACCACCCAGAATCCGCTCGAAACCCAGACGAGAAGATTCGAGCAGATCGTGGCGCTCGATCCTCAGAGCTCGAATTGGAGTCCGATCCCCTCGAGGGCCATCGCATACACTTTCGATATCGTGCCGCTGGTGGTCACCTCCGTCACGGTCCAACCGGCATCGATATCGGGCACTGGTGAAGCGATCGCGACGTTGGTGCTCAACGCGACACCTGGCCCAAACGAACGGGCGACTTTGGCCCGAACGGGATCCGGATCGAATGTCGTACTCCAGGGTTCGAGTTGTGCGGCTGCGAATTCAGGGCTGCCGATCGAGCTCCTGTTCGCATCCGGAGTTACCTACCACTTCAAGGTCTGCGGCCGAGGCGTAGCGTCTCCTACAACAGATCAGGTTGGCGTACGCCTGCGAAGCGGCCTATTCACCACGAACGTGACCGTTCAGCCGTAGAGCCGATTTCATCCTGCCAGCGTCGTCAGCGCGATAACAACGCCGATCATGGCAGACAGAAACCCGATGATGGTCGCACCCAGAAGCGCGAACACGTGCACCAGGTTCGCCCTGCCGAATATGAGGCGGTCCTCGTACTGACGATCCTGGTGGAGCCCCTCCACGGTGAGCGTGTAGACGCCTGGACGCGGGACCTGAAACCCATGCAGTGCCAGCTGGACCGTCGTGAACCCGGAAGAACGGAAGTTGAGCAGGGCGAGACTCCACGACCGGAGCCACGCGCCTTCAGTCGGATCCCACACATGGATCGATTTCGTCGGGAACTCGCGGACGAGCCTCCGCGGTCCACGCAGGTAGAGGACATAGGAGCCCTGACTCAGGAAACTTACCTGCTGCGAAGGCAGCGGAACAAGCGGCTCGGTCACGTATTGTCCGCGGTACAGTTTCAGAAACGCTCTCAATGAAAACGCGGCAAGAATTGCGGCGAGCAGGGACGCGATTGCCGCCACGATCCCGACGCTTTTTCCGAACAACGGGCCGCCCTCAACAAACTCGGATGGAATCTCTCCGTTGATCCTGATGACGTTCACCTGGTCGACGCCCCTGGTCTCCATCTCGAGATTTAGAACGCCGCCGCCGGCAAACGCTCCTCGGCATTCGAACTTCTGGTTGAAGGTCAGGGAGTCCGCGGGTGGACAGTCGAGAGCAACGATCTCTCGACCTGTGAACTGGGCGACTGCGTGCGCGACCTCGTTTGCATACGCGGCACCGAGCTTGTAGGTGCCGGCCGGCCCGGAGGGCTGCTGAGCCGTGATGGAAACAAGGCTGCAGCAGGCCACCGCGAAGGCTGCCGCGAGCCGAGCCCTGCGAAGGCGCTTTGTCATCGGAAGCGCAGAGAATATCGGGTGAAGCTCACGCGCGCAAACGCGGGGATAGTAACCTGGACGGACGCGTCTGATACGCCGCCCATGTGGCTCGGAGCGCAACGACGAGCCGCGTTCCCTCTCCGGCATTCGTTCCTCTCCCCACGAAGTCGACGCCATTGCACCTCTGCCTGACCGACGTAAACCTTCTGCAACGAGCACTCACCGTCGATGCAACCACTGCTGTACCAGGGTTGCCGTTAGGCGCTCCGGCGAACCGAGCTTTCTGCGGATGAGGGCTCGTGCTCCATGTGGCAGGGCCCTCCGAGGCCCTGCTTTTCTCAGCGTCTTTGATTGTTCTCGAAGAAATCAAAGTCGATTGCCATCGCGGCTGCGAGCGCCACTGCCTTCTGCTCCAACGTCCAGTCATCCGCATCGACCATGACGCGGAACTTGTCGACGTCGGTGAACAACTCCTGCC
>JBGSYJ010000238.1:0-10132 GCA_041750915.1 Thermoanaerobaculia bacterium
ACGAGATCCGGAACATCCGGCATCTTCCCCGCCCCTTCGTCGCCGCACGCGAGGAGCCCATCGACAGGCTCGATGATCTCGACGCCGCGGTCACGCAGGCGCTGGAGGTTCTCGGTTACGGTCGGATGCCCAAGCATGAAGGTGTTCATCGCAGGGGCAACGACGATTGCCTTCCGATGTGCGAGCGCGTAAGTCGAGAGCGCGTCATCGGCGATGCCGACGGCGAGTTTCGCGATGAGGTTCGCGGTGGCGGGTGCGATGAGCAGCAGATCGGCCCAGCGTGCGAGCTCGATGTGATCGACGCCTCCGGTGGATGAATCACCCCACTGATCGGAGATCACGCCGTGCCCGGATACGGCAGCCAGGGAGAGTGGAGAAACAAAGCGGGCGGCGTTCGGCGTGAGGATCACGCGAACCGCCGCCCCTGTATCCTGGAGCCGCCGGACGAGCTCAGGCGCCTTGTAGGCCGCAATCCCGCCGGAAACACCCAGAACGATGTTCAAAAGCTTTACTCCTCGGCGGCGTTGGCCAGCAACGTATCGAAGTCGCCTTCTTCGGGCTCCGTAAGCTGCCAGCGGACCTGATCTTTCCGGATCTCTTCCATCGCCTGCCGGGTCGGCTTGGTGAAGCGCGACTTCGACTTCGGCGCCGCACCCTGAATCAGCTGCTCGGCTCTCTTCGCCACGAGCAGCACGTATCTGAACTTGCTGTCAATTCCCTCGGGTAGTTGCAATTCGTTCCTCCCTGAAACGCTCAGCCATCTGCCTGAGCGAGTCCAATGCGCTTTTCGACTTCAGTTTTCTGGCGAGAATCGCCGCCTTCAGGCACTCGCAGGCCAGCTGCAAATCCCCATTGATGATCACATAATCGTAGAACGTCAGACCGGCGACGATCTCATCGTACGCCTTTTCCATCCGAGTCTGTACTTCAGCGGCCGTATTCAGGCCTCTCCGGGAGATCCGTTTCTCCAACTCAGCGAACGACGGCGGAAAGACGAACACGCTCATCGAGTGCGGTCTCAGCTCGTCGATTTCGGCGATCTGTCTCGCACCCTGCACGTCAATGTCCAGAATCACATCTTCGCCCCGCGCGAGCCGGGAGAGAACCTCCTGTCTGGAGGTCCCGTACATCTGCTGATGAACGTGGGCTGATTCGAGAAATTCCCCCCGGTCCACCATGGCTTCGAACTCTTCTCGGCTGACGTAGAAGTAATTCTCTCCCCGGACTTCACCCTCTCGGGGCTGCCTTGTTGTGTGCGAAACGGAGAAGTGAAGCTCCACCCCATGGCGTTTCAATTCCGACTGGACCTGTCGGATGAGCGTCGTCTTCCCCGCTCCCGAGGGACCGGAAACGATGAAGAGGGTGCCATCGGGGTGGAGATTGGGGTTACTCGACATTCTGGACCTGTTCGCGGATGCGCTCGACTTCGGTCTTCAATTCTACAACGAGGCCGCGGATATCCCCGGAGCGTGACTTCTGCCCGAGGGTGTTGATCTCGCGGAGCATTTCCTGGGAGAGGAAGTCGAGTTTCTTTCCTGCAGATTCCGGACCCTCGATCACCTTGCGAGCCTGCTCGACGTGAAGCCCCAGGCGGGTGAGCTCCTCGGCGACGTCGGCCTTCTCGGCAAGCATGACGATCTCCTGCGCCACTCGTTCTTCAGGTACCTCGATTCCCGCTGTACGGGCCAGATCTGCGACTCTTTGACGGAAGGAATCCATCAATTCAGCCGAGATCGATTCGCGCCGGTCGAGTAGCGAGAGCCGCCCCCGATCGATCGTGTCGAGCCTTTCGAGGATGTCGGCGCGTAGCCCATCACCCTCGGAAGCGCGCATCTCATTGACCCTTTCGAAGGCGGACCGGAGCAGCTCACGAAGCGCTTCATGCTCGCTGTCGTCCCATTCGGTGTCGACAGTCTCTACCTGGAGTAGATCCGGAATGCGCATCAGATCGCTCCCGGTGAGCGGCTGCTGGATGCTCTGTTCTTCGAGCAGAGCGCGAACCTGAGGGATCACAGCGTTCGCGACCCGGGTGTTGATCCTCACCGTGTAGTCAGGCTCACTCGTCCGCACGAGCCGGAGAGAGATGTCGACCTTCCCGCGTGAGAAGGCCTCAGCCGCCAGTGCCCGGATCGCCGGCTCCTGTTCCCACAGGCTCTCGGGAACCTTCACGGACGCTTCGAGAAAACGGTGATTGACGGTCCGGACGGTGACAGTGACATTGAATCGTTCGGAGAGAGAGCCGGAGAGCCGGCCGAATCCGGTCATGCTTCTGATCATTTGTTTTGAGTTCCTTCCATGCGAGGCAAAAACGACAGGCGACAGCCTGAGGGTTGGTGCGGCGAGCTAGCGGCTGCTCGCAGCATACAGCTCTGCAAAGTGAATTTCCCCTTCATCCGCCAGAGCGTTCAATCGATGCTCGACGTCGAGGCGAGTCTGTTCCAGCTCTTCTTTGGTCAGCTTCCGCGGAACTTCCATCGGCTCGCCATAGCGGAACAGCACACGGGAGAACGGGTACGGAATCCCCATACGATCCCATGAACGCAGCTGCTTCTTTCTCTCCAGTATCACTGAGACGGGAAGAATCGGCATCCCGCTCATCTGAGCGGCGGCCACGACACCGATCTGCGCGATACGTCTTGGTCCTCTCGGACCATCGGGCGTGAACGCGAGATGACTTCCGGACCGCGCAATCTTCAACATTGCCTTGAGTGCGCCCGGACCTCCCCGGCTTGTCGATCCCCGGACCACGCGCGCGCCGAACAGTTCCATGTTTCTCGCGCTGATCTCGCCATCGCGATGCATCGAAGACATCACGGTGATCGGCTTGCCAAAATGTGAAAAAAACATCAGAGGTATGTGTTCATGCCAGAAGGTCAATACGTAATACCGGCCGCTCCGATGAAAGCTCTCAATGTGGTCAACACCATCATGCCGGACTCGCAGCGTCGCATGAAGAAGGCGCACGAAGAGATTCCCGGCGCGGGCGCTGTGCTGTGGATTGAGACCGATGCGCATCAGACCCGTCTGATCCCGAAATGAGCCTGGTCCGAGTTGCCGGCGTTCATGCGAGAGCTTCGTTTGCCGGCTCGTCTTCGAGAAACTGCATGTCGTAGAGCTTTCGGTAAGTGGCTCGGTTCTCCAGCAAGACCTCGTGTGTTCCGACTTCCCGAATCCGCCCCGCATCCAGCACGACGATCTTGTCTGCCCGGCGAATGGTCGACAGTCTATGTGCGATGACCAGGGTGGTTCGTCCCTTCATGAGATTCGTCAGAGCCTGCTGCACGAGTCGTTCCGATTCCGTGTCCAGCGCGGAGGTTGCTTCGTCCAGGATGAGGACGGGAGGGTTCTTGAACAGCGCGCGCGCGATTGCAAGGCGCTGCCGTTGTCCGCCGGAAAGCAGCACTCCACTCTCTCCGATGATCGAATCGTAGCCCTCGGGAAGGTTCGTGATGAACTCATGAGCGTTGGCCGCCTGCGCCGCGGCCACGACGTCGGCGTGAGAAACATCGGTACGGCCATATGCGATGTTGTTGCGCACGGTGTCGTTGAAGAGCACGACTTCCTGCGTGACGAAACCCAGCAGTCCGCGAAGCGACGATAATGTGAAGTCGCGTACGTCGCGGCCGTCGATCGTAATGCGCCCCTCGGTTACGTCGTAAAACCGCGGCAGGAGATTCACGAGCGTCGACTTCCCCGCCCCGCTCCCCCCGACCAGCGCAACGACCTCTCCCGGTGATACCTTCAGGTCGATCGCCTGTAGTACGGGCTCGCCGCCATACGAGAAGCTGACGTTTTCGAACGCGATCCCGCTGCCGAGAGATACGAGCCGCTCAGCGTCCGGCTTCTCGGCCACGACATTCCGCACGTCGAGCATCCGGAAAACACGTTCCGCTGCCGAGATCGCGGCATTCATCGAAAGGTTGACTTTATTGAGCCGCTTGACCGGGGTGTACATCAGCCACAGGGCTGCGATGAAGCTGATCAGCTCTCCTACGGTGAGGGTTCCGTTCTGGATCCTGAAGCCGGCGTATACGATCAAAAGCACGCTGCAGATGCCTGCCAGCATCTCCATCACGGGCGAACTGAGGGCCTGGATACGCTGGCTCTTGAGGTTCACCGAGAGGTGGCGTCTCGTCATCTCGCGGAAGCGGGAAATCTCGAACTGCTCCATCGTGAACGCCTTCACGATCCGGACGCCCTTGATCGTTTCCTCCAGTTGGGTGGCCATGTCTGCCATCCGCTCCTGAGAACGGTGTGTCGTCTTGCGCAGCCGCCTGCCGAATGAAACGACCGGAATGACGATGATTGGCGCGACGATCAGAGTGAAGATCGCGAGTTGCGTGTTCACCAGAAGCACGTACGCAGTGAGCACAATGAGGGTGGTCGATTCCTGAAGCAGATCTCCCATCCGTACGGAGACCGCCGTCTGGATCTGGTCCGCATCCGAAACTACCCGGCTGACCATCTCCCCGGTGGATCGCTCCGAGAAAAAGCTGTGGCTTTGATTGATGATCGAGTCATACAACTCGTTCCTGAGGTCACGGACCGTCGAGAGCCCTACCTTCTGGAATGCGTACTCCGCGAAGAAGGTGGCAATACCGCGGATGATGAACACCGCGAGAAGGACCCAGGGAATGTACATCCATCGATCGTCCTCATTCTCGTCCCACCACACGCGTGCAGGCCGGGTCATCGAATCGATGGCATTCACGATCGGACCGCGCTGGCCTTCCGGCTGATCGCGGTTTAAAAGATAGTCGATACCCTGTTGGCTCTGGACCCGAGGGACTTCCTCAGCCACGACATCCTGCCGCGTGAGTACCTCGTCGAAGAGAGGTCGGGCGAGCGCCACGAGAGCTCCGTAGCTGAGCGACACCATGATCATGCTGGCGACCGCAAGCAGCGCCCAGCCACGATAGGGCCTGATGTATCCGTACAGACGTCGAAGGGCTTTCATGAGTCGGGGGTGGGAGAGCCGGTCTCGCGCTCTCGGACCAGTTTATAGATTTTCTCGGCAGCCCGCATGCTCGAACCCGTCTCCCCGAGCAGTTCACGCACGCGGCGAAGCTCTGTGACGACTTCCCGGTAGCGTTCCGGACGAAGCAAGTCTTCGGCAGCTTCCGCGATCTCGACCCCGTTCACCTTCTTCTGAACCAGCTCGGGAACGATCTGCTTTCCCGCCACGATGTTCACCAGACTGAAGTGAGGCAGGTCGACCAGCAGTCTCGCCAGGGCAAACGTCGGACGGTTGAGTCGGTACATCACGACCACCGGGACACCGATGATCGCCGCTTCGAGCGTTGCCGTCCCCGATGACGAGAGCGCGAGGTCCGCAGCCGCGAGCGAGCGCCCGCCGTCCTGGTTCACGATTCTGAGCTCGAGCCCCTTCTCCTTCAAAGTGTTTGCGATCGACTCCTCGGAGATCGTCGGCGCACGAATGATGAACGCATCCACCGGCCTGCTCTGACTCATCAGCGACACTGCATCCAGCATGTCCGGAAGCAGTGCCTCGATCTCCATTCTCCGGCTCCCCGGCATCAGGGCAATCCGAACTGTCTCGGTTCCGTCGGGCACTCGATCTTCACGCCGGACGTGCTCGAGTTGCTCCAGGAGAGGGTGTCCTACGTACGTCGCTTCGACTCCGTAGCGACGATAGAAGTCGACTTCGAATGGAAAGAGGACGAGCATGTGATCCACGTTGCGGGCGATCGCGTGGACTCGTCGCTTCCGCCATGCCCACACCTGCGGCGAGATGAAGTAGACGACAGGGATCCCCATCGCCTTCACTCTCGCGGCAATCCTGAGATTGAAATCGGGGTAATCGACAAGGAGCACCACGTCCGGTTTCTGCCGCCGGATCTCGGCGAGAAGCTCAGCGAAAACGACGCGAAACATACCCAGATGCCGGATGACGTTGAACAGGCCGACAATTCCGAGCTCTCTGACATGATGAAGAATCCGGACGCCTTCGGCCTCGAGCAGATCGCCACCGAACCCGAAGGCCTCGAGCGTAGGATCGAGCGACTTCAGCTCCCTCACCACCCCGGCGGCATGAAGATCGCCGGATGCTTCCCCCGCGACGACACAGACTTTCATGACGAGGTGCTTCCCATCCGCGAGCTCTCACTCCCTGCAGACCGGTTCCGCAGTAGCACGGCGATTAACAACGACGAGAAGGAGGCTCCGAGCACGTCGAAGGCTACATCTTTCCATGACGAATCGCGACCGGGAACAAAGCTCTGATTCCACTCGTCCAGCATTCCGATCGACGCCGCGATCGCCACGGAAACGATCGCCTTCGTCATCGGACGGTTCTCCAGCCCTGTGAGAACCGCAAGCAGGAACATCACGAGCGCGCCGAGGACTGCGTACTCCACGAAATGAGCGATGCGATCGTCGATCACGATACCGGGAAACTGATCGGGCTCCGTGGACGAAAGCCTGAAGATCAGCCCGGTATAGAGAGCCGTTGGTACGAATCGCAGAAGTGTCTCGATCGGCGATCGCGTGTACGGGCCCTTCCAGGCGCGAAGGAATGTGGATATCACTTGATTGGGAAGGGGTACATCATCCAGGCGATGACGACTCCTCCGATGAAAAGGGAGCCGGCGATGAGCAGAAACATCCGAATGCGCTCGCGACGCTCCGTCCGCCACAGCAAGGCGAAGAACGCGCCCGCCATCACGGCATATACGAACATCAGCACGACATGATCAGACAGAAATGACCGCACCGCCGCCCCTCCCTCGAAGTGCGCTGTCCATCACGACTTTCTTCCGACCGAAATATCGTAGCAATCGAGAATCAGCAGCAGATTCATCAGGCCCGCCGTCAGCGTGAACGCAGTCCCGTATTCGAACGATATCGACGTCGGATCGCCTTGATGAAACCCCAGAAGCCGCGGAACGAAGTAGAGCAGCCCCGAACCCATCGAGGCAAAGGTCGCGAGGAGGCTCAAGGGGTTTCCAGCCTTCGGCACGTAAAGCCTTCCTTCGAGTGCGAGACCCGCCACGAGCATGAAGAGGATGATCGCGAAGAAGGCCATGGCCCTGGTCCGGCGCCCGAGGTAGTAATGACCCAGTCCGGGAACAACGAATGCCATGAGCATCGATGTGAACGATTTTCTATCCATCAGTAAGGGAGAAATCCCGTTTCAGCCGCCGGAATTTCGGGCGGAGCCGCTCGAGGGTCGTGTCGAGATCCTCCGGCACGAGCCTGGTACCGGACGTCACGGACATGAAGTTCACGTCGCCGTTCCAGCGGGGAACGATGTGCATGTGATAGTGCTCGGCAAATCCAGCTCCCGCCACCGTTCCGAAGTTCATCCCGATGTTGAAGCCGTCGGGATGAAACGTCTCGGAAAGAATCCGCTGGCTTTCTGCGGCGAGCCGCATCAGGTGCGACAGGATCGAAGGCGACGTCTCGAACAGTTTGGCGTGGTGCGCGAAGGGCGCAATCATGATGTGGCCGTTCGTGTAGGGATAGCGGTTGAGCATCACAAGGGCCGAGTCGCTCTTGAACAGAGTCAGCGTCTCGCGAAACTTCTTCGATTGTGCAGCTACGCAGAATATGCAGAGCTGTTCACCCTTCGGCGAGATCAAGTACGAATACCTCCAGGGGGTGAAAAGAATCTCCACAGACGGTCCGGTAACTACCTTCTATTCGTCCGCCGGGATGGCTGCCGCGCCGGCTTCGTCCTGATCTCCTGCGGTCTGGTTGATCAGCTCCTTGAGCTCCTTGCCGGGCTTGAAGTAGGGGATTCTCTTCGACGGAACGTCAACCTTCTCCCCGGTTTTCGGGTTTCTCCCCGTCCGCGACTTGCGGCTGCGGAGGCGGAAACTTCCGAAGCCCCGCAACTCGATTTTCTCGCCCGACCGCAGCGAACCGACGATGGAGTCGAACACGATGTTGACGATCGTTTCGGCCTGCTTCTTGGTCAACTGCACAGCTTGAGCAACCTCGTCGACGAGCTCCGCTTTCGTCATCACTCCCGGTTTGGGGGTGTCGTTCAGGTCGACATCGGATTCGCGATTCAAACTGGCCTCCTGGTTCATGCGCTCACCACTGATAGAGAAACTGCACCGAGCGATGGGTCATGATGCGGTTGAAAATTCTGTCGGTACGCGCCGATCCGAGAAGCGTATCGAGGACTCCGCGCTCTCGAAGCGGTCGTGGAGTCACTGTGTCAGGACGTCCCTCGATTCCGGCCATGTTGGCAGCAAGCTCCACGGCTTCGGTCAGCCCGCCGAGTTCATCGACGAGCAGCAGTGTCTTCGCCTCCTCGCCGGTAAATACCCTTCCGTCGGCCAGACGCAACACCTGAGCCTCGGTCAGCTTGCCCTTGCGCCCGTCGACCACTGCCCTGACAAACTGAAGATGCAGCTGCGAGACGATTCTCTGCAGGTACAGCTTCTCGGCCTCGGTTGTTTCGTCGAACGGAGAACCTGCATCCTTCATCGGGCCGCTCGTGAAGGTTTCAGGCTTCATCTTCGCCCACTGCAGCAGTTCTTCCATGTTCATCCACTGCATGATCACACCGATCGAGCCTGTGATCGACCCGGGGTTCGCGACGATCGAGTCGCAGGCGACGGCGACGTAGTATCCGCCCGACGCTGCAACCGAGTCGAGGGAAGCGACGATCGGCTTTCCGCTCTCGGCGCGGATCCGCCGGATCTCCGAGAATAGCTCCTGGGATGGTGCGATCGCTCCCCCTGGACTGTTGATCCGAAGCACGATCGCCTTGACCGATCCGTTATTCGCGTACCGTTCCAGATGTTCGATCGTTTCCGACACATCGAAGATGCCTCCTTCGACGTGGACGATCGCAACCTTCGATCCCGGGAGCCAGAGCGGCGAGCTCGTGCCCCGGTCGGCCAGCACGCCGACGATTGTCGCCAGTACCGTAAACGCGACGAAGCCGAACAGGAAGAGTCCCAGAACGATCCAGAACAGCGGACTACCGCGTCTCTGCGGAGTGGCCGGCGGAAGAGGCTGCTCTTCGGCGCGCATCGTGTGCGGTGGATTGGTCTCGTCGGACATAGGTCAGGACCGTGTATCCGGGGACGTCTCTTCCCCGAGCTCCTCTGGTGTTTCAACTTCTGCATCGGGCTCGCCCGCGGATGGTTCGGGTTCTGCCTCCGGTTCTTCTGCGGCCGGAGCCTCCGGCTCGGATTCATCGGTTCCGCCGGCATCTTCGTCGGCTTCTGCCTCGGAGGCGCTCCGCGACTCTTCAGCCTTCGCTCTGTACTCGGCCGCTTCTTCGTCAGTTGGCGGGGCCACGTCGCGCAGCGACAGCCCGATCTTCTTGTCGTTCCAGTCGATTTTGATGATTCGCGCGCGGACGATGTCGTCAGGCGAATAGATCTTGTCGAGCTTCGTCCGCGGATCTTTGTCGATCTCCGAAACGTGGGCCAGACCCTCAACACCTTCGGACAGCCGGACGAAGAGTCCGAAATCGGTGATCTTCGAGACCGCGCCGACGACTTCGTTGCCCATCTCCTGCGCTTTCGCGTAGTCGTCCCATTCGTTCGGGAGAAATTCCTTGACTGAGAGAGAGAGCCGCTGGTTCTCGCCGTCCACACTCGTCACGCGCGCCGTCACGACGTCGCCCTTCTTGAGAACTTCGCTCGGGTGCTTGAGCCGGCGGTTCCACGACATGTCGGAAATGTGAATGAGCCCGTCGATGCCGTCCTCGACTTCTACAAACGCGCCGAAATCCGTCAGGTTGCGGACCTTGCCCGATATGGTCGCTCCCACCGGATAACGCTGATCGATCGTGTTCCACGGATTCTCTTCCAGCGCCTTGAGCGACAGGGAGATCCGTCGATTGGCGACGTTGACGTCCGAGACGACGGCTTCGACGCTGTCGCCGATATTCAGAAGCTTCGCGGGATTGCGCACCTTCCGCGTCCACGACATCTCGGACACGTGGATGAGCCCTTCAACGCCCTCTTCGAGCTCGATGAATGCTCCGTAGTCCGTCAGCGAGACGACCTTGCCCGCCACTTTGCTTCCGAGGGGGTAACGCTCGACGACATCGAGCCAGGGGTCGGGCGTCTTCTGCTTGTATCCGAGGGAGACTCTCTCGGCAACCGGATCGAACTTGAGAACGACCACTTCGATCTCGTCGCCG
>JBGSYJ010000239.1:0-11356 GCA_041750915.1 Thermoanaerobaculia bacterium
GGATGGCACGAAAACTTAGAGGTTGGTCTGGCGCTGGTCCACGCTTTTCCGGCAGGAGTCAGACGAGAACGATGGAAAAGCTAAGCATGTAGATACTCGGTCGCCACTGTTTTCGGACGCGGGTTCAATTCCCGCCGCCTCCACCAATTTTGCTTTTCGCCGCAGGAAGGGCCGAAGTCTTCAGGATCTGGAGGGTTTCGGCCCTTTTTGCGTTCGCGATCCGGACGGGTGGCGGTTCCCCTCTCCCGGCGGGAGAGGGGTCAGGGGTGAGGGCCCCATGTCGTTTACGATTGCGCCGCCTGAGGCTCGTTTAGCCGAACCCTTGCATGTGCCCAATCCGGGCAGTAGAATGCCCAATGTGGGCACACCGGCAAAGGCGCGGAACCGAAAAGAAGAGGCAACAGGGCTTGCTGATGCACTATTCACCGCCACCCAACAGCGCGTCCTCGCCCTTCTGTTCGGCCAGTCCGAGCGCTCGTTCATCCAGCAGGAGTTGATCGACCGCGCGCAATCCGGTTCCGGCGCGGTCCGCCGCGAGCTCGCGCGCCTCGTCGAGAGCGGCCTCGTGACGGTGAACGTGCTCGGAACTCAGAAGCACTATCAGGCAAACCCTGACTCGCCGATCTTCAACGAGCTCCGCGGAATCGTCACGAAAACAGTCGCACTGGCCGACCCGTTGCGCGCGGCGCTCCGCCCTCTCGCAAAACGGATCGATCTGGCACTCTTGTACGGCTCCGTGGCGAAGGGGCAGTCACGCGCCGACAGCGATATCGATCTGCTCGTCGTCGCGGACGAGATGACCCTCGAGGAGCTCTTTGCCCGCCTCGCACCGGTGGAGGGGAGGCTGGGGCGGAAAATCAATCCGACTCTATACACGCGCGACGAGTTCGCGCGGCGGCGAAAAAGCGGCCACCCGTTCCTGAAGAAGGTCCTGGGGAGTGAACCGATCGTCCTGATGGGGAGCATCGAAGCGTGACGGCCAGTCTCGACAATCTCGTCCGAAGCGGCCAGCTCAAGCGCGAGCCGCCGGCGCAGCAGGAACTCGACGGCCTCGTCCACTCCGGTCTCGGTCCGGCGGAAGAAGCCTGACGTGTCCGAATACTCTCAACGTCCAATAAGTCAGTTGCAAAGACGCGTCTGACCCCCGGACCGCGTTTCAGAATGGCTGACCTAGTCGCAATCCTCGAAACGCGCGCCACTATGCTCGAAAACCTACTGATTCGCTTCGATGCGCTTGATCGCCTCGACCGCTGCATCCGCGAGCGTGGACCAAGCGTTCGGCTTAGCCTGCGCGGCGACTTTCCTGAGCGCCGGAAGGGCCGCTCGCGCTGCATTTCCGTAGCTCGCCAGTTGCTTCATCGCTTCCGTGGTCGCATCCTCGCTTCTGCCTGCTTCCACCAGCTCGACTAGAGCTTTCACAACGGCAGGCGTCGGTCCGATCGCGCTGAGCGCCTCCGTGGCCGAATACCTTACGTTCCAGTTCTCATCGGCGACGTGCGCAGCGATCTGCGGTGCAGCATCCGCTGCAGCCGCACCCATCTTCACCAGAACCTTCATCGACCCCTCGCGCACCGATTCATCGCTGTCGGACAACAGGGGGACGACGAATTGAACGGCTGGCGCTCCGAGGGAGGCCAGCGCATCGCTTGCGGCCCCGATGAGAGGCCAGTCCTCGCCTCGCAATGCCGCGGCCAGCACCGGCCCACTCTGCGCCGCTGCGGAAGGAATCCGGCCCAGTACCTGCACAACCTCACGACGCAGTTCCTCTTTCCCGTAGGCATTCTCATCTCCCTCCGCGGACGGTGCGAAAAGTTCGAGAAGCAGGGGAACTGCGGGTGCGGCAGGATCGCCGATCTCAGAGAGCGCCATCAGCCCGTAACGGCGATCGGAGTAGTCTGCGCTGGAGCGTATCCACCTCTCGATCACCGGTACCGCCGGGCCAGCGTCTGCGCCATAGTTGCCGACAACCAGAATCGCTGAGGAGGCGGAGTTCCTGAGCCCAAAACTCTCCGGGTCGGTTCCCCTCTCGATGATCTTCACCAGTACCGGCACGGCGCGATCGGCAGGAGCTCCCTCCGCGGCACCGGGGCCGATGTTGAGTAGCGCGGACAATGCACTGCTCGCGCAAGGCCCATCGGTCTCGAGGATATTCAGCAGACCCGGCGCGAGTTTTGCCGCCATCGCTGTGTAGTGCTCCTGATGCTGCGAAGTCGCGTTCCCGGCGTCCATGCAGCGGGTGCCGTCGCCGCTTTCAAGCTCCGAAATGAGAGCGTCGGCCGTTCCCTGCGCGCGGGCAGCGCTCGGGGTGAGAAGGCAACTGAGTATCACCAGAACGACAGACGTCCAGCCAGGAGACAGTTTCATGATCCCTTCCTCGGAGCTTTCGTTATGAGAATGCGGACATAGTACCCGGAAGACGACAGTTACGGATTTGCCTCCCGGAATGCCGGGGAGGCGGATCGCGTTCACACCAGACGTTTCATTGCCGGGAAGAGCGCAGCGGGCCATGCTGTTGCTCATACGTACGGAATATCGTACGATTGCCTGTCATGAAGACCATCACTGCCAGCGAGGCTCGCGCCAACCTATACAAACTCATCGACGAGACGGCTGTGACCAGCGAGCCTGTCCAGATCACAGGAAAGCGGGCTGACGCTGTGCTCCTTTCGATGGACGACTGGCGATCCATTCAGGAGACGCTGTATCTGCTCTCCATCCCGGGTATGCGTGCGTCGATCCGGGAGGGGATGAAGACACCCGTTCGCGATTGCCTGGATTCGCTCGACTGGTGAAACCCTGGCGCCTGGTATTCACCCCTCAGGCAGTAAAGGATGCGAAGAAGCTCAAACGAGCGGGTCTGAAGTCGAAGGCTCAGATGCTTCTCGATGTCCTTCAGGAAGATCCACTTCGTTCCCCGCCACCGTTCGAGAAACTGGCCGGTGATCTGGCGGGTGCGTACTCTCGCAGAATCAACATCCATCAAAGGCTCGTGTACCAGGTTCTGAAACGCGAGCGTACGGTGAAGGTCATCCGGATGTGGACACACTACGAGTGAGTTGTCAGGTAATCTCGGCGAATATCCGCACGTACGTATCGTACCGAGCCGCGGATAGCGAACCGCGCTCGACGGCCTCTTTCACGCCGCACGCCGGCTCGTGCGTGTGCGTACAGTCGTTGTAGCGACAGGTCTGCTGCGGTTCGACAAACTCCGGGAAATACCACTGCAGCGATTCGCGCGTGAGCTGCCAAAGGCCGAACTCCCGGATGCCAGGTGTATCGATGAGCAGGGTTCCATCGCCGAGGTCGTAGAGCATCGAACCGGTGGTGACGTGACGCCCTGTTCCGGCGTCGTTCACCTCGCCGGTCGCCAGCAGCAGATCCGGGTGGAGGGCATTCAGCGTGGATGACTTTCCAACGCCACTGTGGCCGACAAGTACGGACACCTTGCCATGGAGCACTGCGCGGAGATCATCCATCCCCACTCCGGTCGATGCGGAGCAGAAGATCACCGGCACGCCCAGTTCGCCATACCCCTTCAAGTTTTCCTTCTCGCGCTCCAGTTCTTCGGAGCTGATCAGATCGATCTTGTTCACGCAGATGGCTGGCTGCGCGCCGCCGCGCTGGATGGCCACGAGGTACCGGTCGATGAGGCCGGCTTTGATCGCTTTGGCCGAGACCAGGTGAACGACGACATCGATGTTCGCTGCGACGACGCGCTCGAGCGTCTCCTGATGCGGATCGTGACGGGAGAGTTTCGTGCGACGCTCCAGAACCTGATCGACAACGGGATTCTCGCCTGCACGTGTGAACAGCACGCGATCTCCCACTGCGAGGGCCGTGCGCTGCACCGCAGCAAGCTCGCGGGAGAGCTCGCAATCGAAGATCTCTCCCTCGAAGTGCACCTTGCACCACCCGCGGGAAGTCGAGACCACCATCGCGGCATCCGGAGAGTGATCGGCGGGCGTCGCAACCGAAGCCGTGGCCGGAGACGCTGCGTCCCGCACGGGAACTGCAGGGACTGACGGAGCGGGTCTTCCTCTCTTGCGCCGAACCGTTTCGCGCTCGATAACTTCTTCCCAGTTCTCCTCGTTTACCTCGCCCTGAACACGGCGGGACGACTTCGAGCCCGTCCCACGAACTTTCGACGCCTTCTTCCCGACTTTCGTCGCGAGAGCTTCCTTCTTCTGGAGGTCCTTCAGGTATCGCTTTTCCTGCCGTGTCACGCTCTTCCCCGACGCTCATTCATTCGGTTCTCGCCCTCGCCTTTGCTGACGCTGATGACAGCGTGCAAGATAGGAGCGCCTGTCATTCGCAACGATTGTAATATCGTCACCACATCGTCATGGAAGTTCTCGTCATCGGCCTCGTGATCGCGGCGGCGCTCGCCTTCGCCTCGGTGAAGAATGTCAAAGGCGATGACCGAGTGGTGATCGAGCGGCTCGGGCGACCACTTCCCCGACCGAAGGGCCCGGGGATCGTCCTCGTTATCCCGTTCATCGATCGGCTGAGACGTGTCAGTACGATGCCCCAGAAGCTCGAGGTTCCTCAGGCGGAGGTGATCACCAGCGACAACCGCGTGATGCGCATTGACCTCATGGTCACATTCCGGGTTCTCGATCCCGTCAAGGCGCTCTATGCAGTGAGCGATTACCGCAAAGCGCTTTTCGAGGTGACGGGCACAGCCGTCCGGGCGGCGGCGACCGAGCGAACGCCGTCGGAGCATTTTGTTGACCGCAGCGCGCTGGCTGGAATCGTTCGCTCCCGAATCGAGCCAATCGCAGGACCGTGGGGGCTCGGCATCGAGACCGTCGACGTGACCCGCGTCCAGCAGTAGGGCACCGCGGGTCAAAACCGCATCTGAATCTGGGTGAGCATGCTCGCCTTTGTGCCGTCGCCGGTCACCAACTGATTCGACGCCCGGCTGAAGTCTTCGACGAGTGCGTTGATCTGCAGCTTCACGTGATTGTTGATGTGCCAGTTCACTCCCGCGGTCAGCGCATTGATGGCCGTATCCCGTTCCGCAGCGGGTCCGCGGCGCCGTTCAACCTCTGCGCGCTCGAGGCGGACCAGCGGCTCGAGGCCGCCGTCGTCACTACCCCAGAGGAAATGCGCAAATTGGATGAATCCCCCGAGGAGCTCGGTATCGCTGTCGCGGAAGTCGATGCGGAGAATCTCTCCACGGAATGAGTTGCGTCCCCGCTCCCAGACGAAGTCCGCATCCTGCGCAAACCGCTCGCCCGAGACGGCGAACTCCGCGTAAGGTGTTCCATTCAGACTCGACAGGCGAAGCATCTGGTTTTCTTCTCTCGTGATTCCGAGGGCGGCGCCGGCTCGCAGCTCCGGCGTGATCTGAAGGGTTGCCTTCACCTGGTACTCCCGATCGTCGTTGTCGTCGCGAGCGTTGTTTTCGGGGGAGGCGTTCCCGTTCCATGCGCCAAGGTACCAGGTGAGCCTGTCATCAACGAGCAGCTGACCGTGAAACATGACTCCGATCTGTGTGTTCTCCGACGGAAGATCGTGTGCAGCATTGAGTGCGATGAAGCGCGCGATCGTGTCGAGATCGTGCGTCGGACGGAAGCCTTCTTCCGACAACGGGACGTACATCTTTCCCGCGCGCATGCGAAGGTCTCCGCCCATCCATGTGATGTCCGCGCGCGCCTCGACCAGGTTCCCGGAGTCCGACGCGCCGTCGTACTGAATGAACAGCTCGTACTTCTTCTTCAGACGGAAGTACCAACCGATCTGCGCCCTCCGGATGCTGACGTCACCGTTGCCGAAGCTGCGCTCAAAGTCGTCATCCACGAGTGTGCCGACGGTCTGGGCGTGACCGAGAATGCGGAATTGGTAGTGGTCGTCCGGAGAATGCGCGAAGACCCCGCCGCCGTCTGGAAGAACGCCGAATTGCCACAGGCTGTCCTCTCGCTCGGCAAGCTGGCGTGCGATTTCGTCTTCGATCTTCTGCTGCTGTTGCGGTGAGAACTGCGAAGGGGAATCCTCGCTCGAACAAGCCGCCTCAGATGAAAGGCAGACTGTGAAAAGAACCGCCCCGAGGCAGACGGCGAACCTGACTGACTGCATTCATCCATTTCCTTTCGTTTCGACAAATGAACTGTGCCCGGCTTGCATTTCCTGCCGGAGTGGACGTATCTTTGTCACTCAACTGTTTGTGAACGCTCAGGGGCGGATGTATTTTTTCGTCTCATCCCGTGACAGTACTGTCCGGGCGAACCCTCTGAGTCTTCCCCATCCCCCCGCATTTCCTTGTCTGTTCAATTCTTCTTCAGCCACTCGCGTACCTGATCACGTACTTCCTTTCCGCTCTCGGTTGGGTTGTAGCGCGAGAAGAATTCGCGGTATCCCGGTGCGACGCGCGCCTGATAGTCGGTCGCTGCGATGCGGTACGTTCGTCCCGGCTGCAGCGGTTCGAATCCTGCCGACGGATTCGCGGAATCGCGAAAGATCTCGATGTTCCTGATCGCGCCATCTTCCAGGCTGTAGCGAATTCCTGCTGTCTGTGAGAAGAAATCTGTGCCGGAGCGCGCGACACTCAGACGCAGAAGTTCTCCGATGGCTGAAGCGTCGAGGTCATACAGCAGAATCTGGTTCGGATAGGGGAGCGACGCGCGAAGTGTCTCTTCCAGGATGACTCCCGGCGCGATCGGCTCGCGGAAGCTGCTCGAAGTCGAGAACGCTGCGTGGGCATTCACCGAGCTCCGCATCACTTCGAGGACGAGGCTTCCGAGCGGCGAGTTCGCCTCCAGCTGCCCGTCCGTCGTCAGCCCGCGACGCAAAGTGCCGATCGGCCGGAACATCGCCGCGTACTGCGGGTCGCTCTCGAGCTCTGCCTTCATCGCCTTCACGCGGGCTGCGATGTCGGCGTCTTCCGCAATCCGAGGATTCATCGCGACGAGTCCGCCGTCGATTCCTGCGAGACGGCAGTCGCTCTCGTCGCAGTCGAACGCCATTTCGACCCGGCTGATGTATGTCAGATACTGGAATGGCGAGATAGTCCAGGTGTTCGTGCCGCTGATCTGCTCGAGCTCCGACTTGCGATGGCTGTGCGTGCCGAAGATCAGGTCGATGCCGGGAACGGCTCGCGCGAGCGCCAGATCTTCTTCACGCTGTTGGTGTCCGATCATCACGATTGCGTCGACGTCTTCGATCTCGCGCAGTTGCGAGACGATGGTTCTCGCGGTTTCGATCGCATCGCTGAACGTCACGGAATCCGCCGGACTGATTGCCGGTCTGACGAGTTGACGGAAATCATCGCCGGCGACGGCGAACACGCCGATGCGCGCGCCATTCCGTTCGAAGACGGCGTACGGCTTTCCTTCGTGCAGGAACAGCGGTGCGCCGCCCGCATCAAAAATGTTCCCGCCGAGGATGGGCCAGGTGATGGATGAACGACAGTCGGCGAATACGGCGGGACCGTAGTCGGCGTCGTGATTGCCAAACGCCATCGCGTCGACGATGCCGTTGAGCCAGCTCCACTCGGCGCATCGGTAACGATCGGACCACGATGGTGAGCCCTTGTTTATCATGTCGCCGCCGCTGAAGATGAGCGTATCGTCCCGGTCTGCAAACGGTCTGAGGTAGCCGATGGCTCGCGCAATCCCTGCGGTGTTCGTTTCGCCTTCTGAATAGAACGGGACGGCGTGTGAGTGGTAATCGGAGAAGTGGAGGAGTGTGACTGTGCGGCGGGATGGTGTGTTGGGAACGGTCGCGCAGCCGGCGAATGAGAGGAGCACGGCGAGAACGACGGCGAAGCGCCACTTTTGGCGCGATCCGAACGTTTTGTCATCCCGAGCAGGCGCGGGTGGGCGGGAGGGGCGAGGGATCTCCGGCGGTAGTACATTCGTGATTTGTGGCGAGTACCGGGTGGTGGCCGAGTGCGATAGGCAGTTATGTACCATCGCCGGAGATCCCTCGCCCCTCCCGCCGCCCAACCAGGCTCGGGATGACAAGCGCCTTCGTTTCTCGCCACAGTAACTCTGTCGAATCATTCCTTTGCTTGGGATGACACTTCGCCAGTTGTCACACAGTCTTGCGCTCAGGATGACGTCCGGTTCATGCCGTCCTCTGTCACACATCTGCCACCCCTCCCTCCCTCGGTTCTCTCCGTTCGAGCAGAAACGATTCGATCCTCTTCGCGACGTCCTCCGCGCGGAACTGTTCGGCAATCTCCCGCCCGCGCGCGCGGATGCGTCGCCGCAACCCTTCGCTGTAGAGCAGCTCGAGCAGCGCGTCGCCCATCGCAACCGCGTCTCCCTGTTCTGCGAAGAGCGCGTAGTCATGCGGTGATCCGAACGACAGGTACGACGGAATCCGCGTCATGATCACGGGAAGCCCGGAAGCCATCGCCTCGGCAGCAGGAAGTCCGAACCCTTCTTCACGATGGTTCGGTGCGAGCACGACATCGCATGAGTGCATCAGGCGCGTCATCTCGCCCGAACTGAGTGCGACGTGGAACTCTTCGGCAGCTTCGACCGGCTCGTCAGCACCGGGCGCCCACGGAGAGACGCGGATCAGCTCGAGCTCCGCACCGTTCCAGCGCGTGTGAGCGACCGCGCCGTATCCTTCCTCGATCCCCTTGAGGTCAACCTGCGAAGGACCGCTGAGCAGGACGCGGAGCGGCTGATTGTCCGCCGGTGACGTCGCGCGGTAGAACGACTCGTCGACAATCTGTCCGATCCACGTCACGTCGTCGAAGTAGGCGCGGCAGATGTCGACGAGGTGGCGGCTGACGACGAGCTTTGGAACGGGAAGCCGGTACGTCCGCTCGATCTCGCTCTTCTGATCAGCGTAGAAGCGGAACGATCCCTCGAAGCCCTGGCAGAGATGGATTGCCTTTGCCGGGGCGAGCGCGTACGCCGGAGCCACGGTGGTCCAGAAACCTCCGATGATGAAGTCGAAGTCGTCGGCGGCGATCTCGTCGAACGAATCGAGGTATTGCCACTCGGCGGACGATCCGGTCCAGCTCAGTGGCGGGCCCTTGGTTGCGATCGTCACGCGGTGCCCGCGCGCAATGAGGGCGTCAGCCTGGGCGAGCTGGATACGGACGCCCCCCGAGAGGTCGGTGTCCTCGAGCAGGTAAACGATGCGGAGCGGTTCGGCCATCGCGGCGGGAGTTTACAACGGCAGTGTGCGCAGCGTCCTTTCGAAAGGCCGTTGTCGAGCGACCCCGGTGTCATCCTGAGGCGTAGCGAGACTTTGTCAGAAGTGAAGTGTCATCCCGAGCGTCGAGCGAGGGATCTGGGTGGTGGCCTTTCGGTCACGAAATCATCGATCGACGTGCGTTTTCGTCCGGGGAGCCCCCGCCCAGATCCCTCGCTGGACGCTCGGGATGACGCTATCTCGCGTCATCACGCACTCTCGCGCTCTGGATGACGCGTCGCCACGTTTCCGGGCCCCTCGCTGCCGTGCGAGAATCGACAGGATGTCACCCCGCAAAATGATCGCCGGAAGTCTCGCGCTCGTGCTTCTGATGTTCCTGATCCACGGATCGGCTCTCGACGGCTGGTGGTTGAGCGATGACCCCCAGGTTCTCGTACATGCGATGACCGAGACGCCGGCGTCGGTGCTCTTCTCGCCCCATGCATGGCGATATCTCTCTTCCTCCTCGTTCACTCCACTCGTAACGATTTCTTTCGATTTCGACCTCTGGCTGGGCGGACTGAATCCCCGGTTCTTCTACACGCACCAGCTGTTGATGCTCGCGCTCGGAGCGGTACTGCTCTTTGTTTTGCTTTCACGAGTGGGCCGGCCCCTTCCTGCATGGCTCGGCGCGGCCGCGTTTCTCGTCGCGCCGGCGACGATTCTTGCTGCGCGCGGCCTGATGGTCCGACACTACGTCGAGGGTCTCGTGCTGGCGCTCATCGCGCTGCTGTTTTGGCAGCGGGCAAACGTTGCGGAGAGTCCGCGCGGACGTGGACTTCTCGGCGCGCTGGCCGCGCTCTCGTACCTTCTCGCGATGCTGGCCAAGGAATTCTTCGCTCCGCTCCCGCTGCTGATGATCTGGCAGGCACGAGCCTCGGGTGGCTCTTGGAGATCGACCGCCGTTCATCTCGTACCGTCCGCGCTCTCTGCCGCGATCTACATCGCATGGCGCACATGGATGCTGGGAAGCGGTGGCGGTTATGGGGGGGAGCTGAGCGCGGTCTCGATGGCCGCGGTGCCGCTCGCGGCCTGGGGTGCGGTCGTGAGGCCTCCGTCGATCTGGTTCTCGATCGCAGTGGCTGCGGTGCTCGTGGTCAGTGTCGTGCTCGCGTTCCGCGCGAAGCCACGCGCGTCCGGAGGTTTTCTCCTCGCGTCGGGCATCTTTGTCTTTCTTCCTCTCGTCATGCTCGCAGCGAATTTCGAGCCGCGTTACGGTTTCGTTGCAACCGTCGTCGTCGTAGCTGCGACCGCTCTTGCCGCGTCGACGACTGCGGACTGGCGATGGGCGGCCCTTCCGCTCTCGCTAGGGCTGCTGCTCTTCGCCTCGGGGCAGCAGGAGCGCCGCGCAACCGCGCTCTCTTCCCACGCGATCGTGGCCGAAGGACAGTACATCTGGTCGCAGCAGGGGAGCGCGTCGCCGATTCTCGCAAGCTCGCCCGGATGGTATCTCGGTGGTCTCGACACGATACGGAAGCTCGGCGGACGACCTGCGGCACCTGCGTTTTTTCTGTCGACTGATGCGATCGTGCTCAGCAACATCCCTCCGGATCGCTTCGTACGAAGCGTCTGGGGAACGTCCGAGATTCGTCCCCTGGACGACGCAACCCGAGAAGCCATCGCGAACGATCGTCGCGCATTTGATCCTGATGCGCCGCTGACCGTGCAACTCGAACGGAAGAAGAACGACATTTCCTGGCAGCTTGGCCCGCGCGAGGGAGACTTCGTCTTCATCACGGTCCCGTATTACGGCCGGTTTCCGATTCCGCCGGAGGGCTGGCGGCGGATCTCGGAAGCGCGCGAGCAGCAGTACTTCAGGATCCGGCGAGAGATGGATGGTGGCCGCTGGACGGTATCGCCCATCTTTCCACTGCCCCCGAGCGACGGCGTCGTTCGCTGGGCGCGGTGAATGAGGTAGAGGGACATTCCGATGTCCCTCGTTCCAGGGAGTGACGTTGTACGACATATGGAGCATTTATCCCGCGGTGCTGGCGCCATAACGCGCGAGACTTAAAAGTCCGGAGATGCGGCGGATCGGAATCCGCCGCTACTTCCGCTGAAACAGGATCAGCTGGAAGCCCCGCAGCACCCAGGCCCTCTCGACGACGTAGTTGTCCGCGACATACGCGTGAAGCGCCTGGTTGTAGTCGACACCGAAGCCGCGCGAGCCGAACTCACTCATGTCGCGACTGACGAGCGCCAC
>JBGSYJ010000240.1:0-3639 GCA_041750915.1 Thermoanaerobaculia bacterium
TGGCAGCAGAGCGAGCAGCCGAGGCGGCAGGCGAGGGCGGAGGGCTGAGTGGCGAGTACCTGGTCGAAGTACGCATCAGCACGATCGAGAATTTTTCTGTATCCGTTTGACATATCTGAGGGAGGCATACGGGATCAACGAGGGGAACCCGCCATTTATTACTCTGAATGACACATTCGTGGGCTATGACACAGCTCAGGATGACAGGTTCCTTCCTTGTTCGCGCTGTGGCTCGGTTGATTCGAGGCTCCATGCTGTGCTATACAGCGGCGGTTTCGGGAATGCTCTCCAGTCCCGAGATTTCTCTGTTTTCATCCATTTACCGGAGTTGACTTCTTTGATTCGCGGCGATCGTCATGCGCCGTCAGAGCCGGGGTAGAATCGCGTTCCAGCGGACCGGCGCGCACGAATCGTCCGATCGAGGAAAGCCCTGACCTATGCAGATCAACCTCACGCCCGATTACTCACTACTGATGATCATGGCCATCTTCGTGGCCAATTACTGGGTGGTGCGCCGATTTCTCGTCAAGCCGATCAATGGTGTCCTCGTGGCGCGGGAGACGGATATCCGCAGCGCCGACGTCCTCTACGAAGAATCGCTGACCCGTTTCAATGATGCGACGGCCCGAATCGAAGAGCAGCTCCATCAGGCGCGGAAAGATGCGTCGAGTCGCCGGGAGCAGTTCCGGGCCGAGGCGATGGCTCATCGAAATCAGGTGATCGAGCGGACGCGGGGCGAGGCCGAAAACATCGTGAATGAAGCCGACGCGTCGCTCCGTGGTGATGTCGAAGAAGCGCGGGCAAAGATCGTTCGAGAATCGGAGCAGCTCGCCCGCCTGGCCGCCGAAAAGATCCTCGGGAGGAAAATCGCATGAAGCGACTCCTTCTGACGTTCGCCGCAGTGCTTTTGGTTTCGCTCGTGGCGGGTGACTCTTTCGCGGCGGCCTCCGGAGACGCGGCGAAGACGTACTTCGGGATCCCGGTGAACGTTCTCAAGTTCATCAACATGGTGCTTTTCTTTGGACTCCTGGCCTATCTGATCAAAGGTCCGGCGGGGCGTGCGTTCAAGGAAAGGCGGGAAGGCATCCGGGCACAGCTGGCCGAGGCAAAGACGCGCCGGGAGAAGGCCGGAAATTTTGCGGCCGACATGGAGAAGCGCCTCGAGCAGCTGGAGCGCGAAGTCGCTGCAATTCTCGAGCGCGCCCAGGAAGAGGGCGACCGGCAGAAGCGCGAGCTGATCGCGGCGGGTGAGGCGGAAGCGGCCAAGATTCTCGTTACGGCCAGAAATGAAGTCGACGCCCGTCTGAAGGCGGCGCGGAAGGAACTGACCGACTACGCGGGCGAGCTCGCAGCCGACCGTGCCCGCTCGATCCTCGAGCAGTCCCTCACCGAATCGGATCGCCGCCGGCTCTTTGCTGAGAGTGTCGAGCAGATCGGGCAGGCGCGCTCATGATCAGAAAATTCGCCCGTCCTTACGCGAAGGCGCTCATGGAGATCCAGCCGGATCCGGCCCAGGCGCTTCGCACGCTCGGGGAGCTCGTCCAGTTTGAACGGGCTCGCGCATCGTCGGCCGATCTGGAAGAGCTGTTCCGGAATCCCGGATTCGACGCGGAGACGCGGACTAGAGTCACGCGGACGATGTCCGAGCGGCTCGGCCTGTCCGATCTGTCGAAGCGCATCATCGAGGTGCTCGTTAGGAATCACCGAATCAATGACCTTCACTCGATCAACGAGGCGTGGAGAGGGCTGATCAATCAGGCCCTCGGCGTTTCGGTGGCCGAGGTTCGCACGGCACATACGCTGGCTCCGGATGAGCAGGCGACGCTGCAGGCTTCGCTCGAGAAACGGTTCGGCCGGAAGATCGAACTGCGGTTGTCGACGGATGCGTCGCTTCTGGGCGGGTTCATCGCCCAGGTCGAGAGCGAAGTGTACGACGCTTCTGTGAGCGGACAGATCAACAAATTCAAGGCATCTTTAACGTAAGTCTTTCTCAGTAACTAATCAGGAGATCTCATGGCGGTTGATTTAAAAGCAGAAGAAATCACCGAGATTATTCGTCAGCAGATAACAGGGATTGACCGAGGAGTCGATGTCGCCGAGGTGGGAACGGTCATATCGGTCGGAGACGGAATCGCGCGCATCTACGGTCTCAACCGCGTCATGGCGGGCGAACTGCTCGAGTTGCCTCACGGCGTGTCGGGCCTTGCTCTGAACCTTGAAGAGGACAACGTCGGCGCTGTTCTTCTTGGC
Source organism: Thermoanaerobaculia bacterium (assembly GCA_041750915.1). GTDB lineage: Bacteria > Acidobacteriota > Thermoanaerobaculia > Gp7-AA8 > Gp7-AA8 > JBGSYJ01. The sequence goes on from JBGSYJ010000240.1 coordinate 2,251, forward strand.
GAGTATCACTCGATCTCGGAGGGGGCGCAGGTTCGCCGTACTGGGAAGATCATCTCGGTGCCCGTAGGCCCCGCGCTGATCGGCAGAGTCGTCAACCCGCTGGGTCAGCCGATCGATGGCAAGGGTCCGATCGCCGCGACGGAAATGTACCCGATTGAGCGAATTGCGCCGGGCGTTATCGACCGTAAATCGGTCAAGGAGCCTCTACAGACGGGGCTCAAGGCGATTGACTCGATGATTCCGATTGGAAGAGGACAGCGCGAGCTGATCATCGGCGACCGGCAGACCGGAAAGACGGCAGTCGCGGTCGATACGATCATCAATCAGAAGGGCACGGGCGTGATCTGCATCTACGTCGCGATCGGTCAGAAGAAGTCGACGGTCGCGCAGATCGTGAAGACGCTCGAAGACTTCGGCGCGATGGATCACACGATCGTCGTTTCCGCATCGGCATCCGATCCTGCACCGCTCCAGTTCCTCGCTCCGTATGCCGGATGCGCGATGGGCGAGTACTTCATGTACACGGGCGGACACGCACTCTGCATTTACGACGATCTGTCAAAACAGGCGCAGGCCTACCGTGAGATCTCGCTGCTGCTCCGCAGGCCTCCTGGTCGCGAAGCCTACCCCGGAGACGTTTTCTATCTTCACTCCCGTCTTTTGGAGCGCGCGGCGAAACTCAGCGACAAAGAAGGTGGCGGCTCGCTCACGGCGCTACCCATCATCGAAACGCAGGCCGGCGACGTCTCCGCGTACATTCCGACGAACGTCATTTCGATCACCGACGGTCAGATCTATCTCGAGACTGATCTGTTCCACTCCGGCGTCCGTCCGGCCGTCAACGTCGGACTTTCGGTGTCCCGCGTCGGCGGCGCCGCGCAGATCCGCGCGATGCGGTCAGTGTCTGGTACGCTTCGTCTCGATCTCGCGCAGTATCGAGAGCTCGCCGCGTTCGCCCAGTTCGGCTCGGATCTCGACAAGGCGACACAGGCACAGCTCAATCGGGGCAAGCGGCTCGTCGAAATTCTCAAGCAGCCGCAGTATGCCCCGATCCCGATCGGACTTCAGGTCGCATCGGTGTTCGCCGGCACTCAGGGCATGCTCGACAACCTCGCGGTCGAGTCAGTACGTCCGTTCGAGAACGCTCTGCACGCCTGGTTGAAGGAAGAGAAGCCGGGACTCGTCGAGCAGGTTGCAACCGCCGCGAAGTTCGATGACCAGCTCTCGGGAGATCTGAAGGCTGCCATTGCAGAGTTCAAAGAGACGTTCCTCCGGGACAATCCTTCCGCGGCAGCCGCGGCTTGAGGGTGAATGGCTAACACGATCGACATACGGCGCCGCATACGCAGCGTCAAGAATACTCAGCAGATCACGCGGGCGATGAAGATG
>JBGSYJ010000241.1:0-66420 GCA_041750915.1 Thermoanaerobaculia bacterium
GCGACGATCTCCACCAGGTCCGTCTGGTTCGCCATCACCTCGTCGATGTCCTTGTAGGCCCCCGGGATCTCGTCGAGGACCCCCTTGTCCTTCCGGCACTCCACTCCCCTGGTCTGGGCCTCGAGATCGGCTACCGTGAACGTCGCCTTCGCCTTCGTACGCGACATCCGCCGCCCTGCCCCATGGGAGCAGGAGTCGAAACTTTCCGGATTGCCGAGACCGCGAACGATGTACGAGCGCGTTCCCATTGAGCCCGGAATGATCCCGAGGTCGCCCTTGCGCGCGCGGATCGCTCCCTTCCTCGTCACGATGACGTCCTCGCCGAAGTGATGCTCCCGGCTGAGATAGTTGTGATGGCAATTGATGATCTCGCCGTCCGTCGCGAAGTCAGGAAACTGGCGGGCCATGTTTCGAATCACCTCGGCCATCATCAGCCGGCGGTTCTCCATCGCGTACCTCTGCGCGAACTCGACGTCGCGGACATAAGCTTCGAAATGCGCCGATTCCTCCGGAAACCAGGCGAGGTCGGCGTCATCGAGCTGGATCTCCATCGCCTTCATCAGCTTTTTCGCATTCCTGATGTGACCTTCCGCGAGAGAATTGCCGAGGTTCCTCGACCCGGAGTGCAGCATGATCCAGACGGAGTCCTCCGTGTCGACGCAGATCTCGATGAAGTGATTTCCCCCACCGAGGGTGCCGAGCTGACAGACGTTCTTCTCCGAGAGCCTTCCGCCGTCGGCCTTCGAGGCCCAGTCGAGCGCAGCTTCGGTCGGTCTCTTATGAGAGTTGAATCCGACGGGAATGCCACGCTCAATCGAGCTGCGCAGTTTCAAGAGCGCACCATCACCGAAGTCGCGTGAAGTCAGATTCGTCCTGACCGCCGCCATCCCGCAGCCAATATCGACGCCGACAGCGGCTGGAACGACGGCCTTGTGCGTGGCGATGACGGAACCGACGGTTGCGCCTTTCCCGAGGTGAACGTCGGGCATTGCAGCGACGTGCCTGAAGACGAACGGAAGGTTGGCGATGTTCGTCAGCTGATCGAGTGTGGCCGACTCGACGTTCGTCGAGCCGTCGTCACGAAGCAGCGGCGTCCACATCTTGACCGGCACACGGCCGCGGTCGAGCACGGAATGAATGGGCATGGTTTGGTCTCGTCAGATCAGAACACCAAAAACGCGTCAGCCGGGATCGTTATGCCGCTGCCCCGCGCCGATGTGAACTTCTCGTGCACATTCCGCTTCGCGCGCAACTATCTACGTCTCGCTTCGTAGCCCAGTGTGTGGAGGGAGCAAGATGCCGATATCCGAGGTAGACAGACAGGACTGGCAGAAATGTATTGGGGACGAGCGCTTCACGTCGCTCGAAGCGATGAGGCGCGATCTCGTAAGCGGACCCGGCGGCCATGAGAACTACCACGCCTGGGAGTGTCTCAATTGCGGATCGTGGCATCTCGAGACGACCCAGGCGCCCGCGATCCGGTCGCACTGAGTGCAGAAGAATTGGCCGCGGCGGTTAGAGTCTTGATCAGCTCCAGCTGTCCGCCGCGAAACAACCTCCCCCTCTCCCCAGGGAGAGGGGTGGCGAGCGCCAGCGAGCCGGGGTGAGGGCTCAGGTGGCTTTGCGGGACTGGATCTCTCTGATCATCTGTCGATCCGGATCGCGGCTTGATTGAGATCATCCAGCTCTTTCGTTGCGAAGTCGCAGAACGGTCAGGCCGCGTGCTTCGAGGAATGTCGTGCGTTCGTTGTCGTGCGCGATCTGCTTTTCATCGAGGTGCTGTATTCCGTCGCGCTCGATGACGAGATTCAGCTCTTCGCAGAAGAAGTCAGGGTAGAGCAGGGTTTCATTTAGCTGGGCCCTCACCCCGGCTCGCTGCGCTCGCCACCCCTCTCCCTCGGGGAGAGGGGAATTGTGTCTCGTGTCAATGGAACCAGTTTTCCACCTGCAGCCCGGGGACGCGCCGGAATTCACGTTCGTTGTTCGTCACGAGCACCAGTTTCCGCGAAACCGCCTGGGAGGCGATTAGCGTATCGAGCGGGCCGATTGGAGTGCCGGCGCGTTCAAGCTTCGCTCTTATCTGGGCGTACGCGATTGCATCGACCGACGTGAACTCGACGATCGTAAGAGGCTTGAGAAAATTCTCGATGAGCCGAAGGGTCTTGATCGGTGAGGAGCTCTTCGCCCCACCGGTTCTGAGCTCGGCTTCCGACACGACACTGATGGCAGTTTCATCCCGGCTCGTCGAGAGAAGCCGGTCGAGAACGGCTGGATTGTGTTTGAGCGCGTAGATGCATGTGTCCGTGTCGAGCAGGAACCTCATCTCACAGCTTTCGCCGCGTCTCGACCTCGCCCTGAGGCGGCCGCTCGAAGTCTTCCGGCAAGCCGGCAAACGACTCGGCATAACCTTCAGGCCAGGCATCGCTGGGTTCGAGAATGATCGACGAACCCTCCCGTCGCACGAGAACCGTATCGCCGTCGAAGCGGAACTCTTTCGGCAGGCGAACTGCCTGACTTCGTCCGGTCCAGAATACGCTTGCCTTCTTCGGTTTCATGTCATTCACCAATGGTACCTACTCATGATAGGTATCAACGGTGGATCCGTCAAGGCGCCTGTCCGAATAAAGTCATCACGGAGAAACAAATGGAAGGCGCGGAAGTGGAGATTGGCTGGGGCTGGTGGACGATTTTCGAACAGCTGTTTTGGCCTCACTTGGGTAGATGCGCGAGCCGTCCGGTGTGGGGCAAACCATTGAAACGAAGACTATTTTTGGACGCTGCGCACCCCAGCAGTCGGAATGGCTTCGTTTCGAAAAATGCCAGGGTCGATGACCGGTTTGGCTTCGTTTCGAAATCTCAGGGTCAATGACCAGTTTGGCTTCGTTTCGAAATCCCAAGGTCAATGACCAGTTTGGCTTCGTTTCGTAATTGGGCCACTGCACGATAGCTCCATTGCCCTCAATCTCGCTTCGATCGAAGAGTCGGCCCTGTGCCACGGCTAAAGTCCGTGACACAGGGGGCCGCCCCCCCGCTATGAGGCGGGTTCACCCTCGCCGGCACCGTGGACCGTTAAGTCCATAGCGATCGGGGCAGTTACTGAACGATCTCCAGCACGAATTCGCTTGAGGCGCTCGAGCTCGTGCAGGGCCTTGTACATCGAATTCTCGAGTTGAGTCTCGTAACGGAGCATCTTCGAGTGAGGCACTTCCGCAGCCAGCGCCGCGGCTGGATCCACTGCATGTCCACCGCTGTCCTCTCCGAAAAACGACTCCATGTTCGTTGAGAACCTATCGAGAAGCCCGGACAAAGCATCCATGTCGACGGTGGTTTTGAAGCCGTCTGCCGTCGTCAGTTCGCGAATGATTTCCGGCAGCGTCCGTACAGCGCCGCGCAGGTCGCCCGGGTTGAGCTTGTTGCCATCTGAATTCATATCCGGAAAAGTGATCTTGTAAAGGTCCAGGGGCGAAAGACCCTTCGTCCTTATGCTCCCCACGGTCTGCTGCGGCGCATCCAGACTGGCACCCTGTAACTTGACGAGACGTTGAAGACGTGTCGCAGCGAGAGCCGCCCGCTGAACATACAGACTCTCAATCAATCCAGCGGGTCTCACCTCGGCCATCAGTCCGGCGAGCATTTCGTTGTAGCCGGTGTGAAAATCTACTTTGTTGGGTTGAGCGGACGTCAACCCATGCTTGAGTGCATTCTGGCTTGTAGTTTCGGTGGCCTTTGGCCCCGTTGAAAGAGCCGCATTTCTTCTATTCGCTGCAGTTTTTTTCTTGGTCATAATATCCTCGATAGTGCTGGAGTCGACGCCGCCCTGACCTATGTGCCGGGAACGCCAACGCAGCTGTTTGATGGTTATTGTTCTGCGAGAAGCTTTTCAACGATTGAAACTTGCTGAAGTCTTTTCGCGTGGTCGCAAATTAACGAGAGGCTGGAACCTCTGATCGCAAAAGAGACGGGGCTCTTGTCACGGCGATCTGGATCTCGCCTTTGGGACCTGAACCCAATACCAACGGGTCGTTCTTGCTTTGGATGTGATTGTCATCGTGTTCTCTCCTTGGTCTAACGAGGGGGTTCAGAGTCGGCGAAAGCACTCAAACGCTGAGTTGTCAGACCGGACTCGCCTATGAATTGGGAAAACCAGAACCCCGTGGGGTCTCACTCTTCGAAGTGAAGAGTTCGTCCAGTGCGATAGTTCAGGCTCCTCTACAGATACAAAGAGTTTCGGACCTGTCGAAACCACGAAAACGCTGACTTGAGAGTTCGGACTCTTGCTGATAGGTGGGCAGCCGGGTCCCCGGTGGATCCGTTGGACTTCAACCGGCGCTATATGCGGGCGCGGGATAGGACGAACTGGCGATTCTACTGAGGTCAGACGACGCACAACTTGGTACGTCGAACAGACGGCTCATCTCTGATGGTTCGAAGGGACTTTCCGCAAACACCCCACCTCTGCTGGTCCCGCAGTCCGCGCCATAGTGGGACGCTCTCCCCGAGTGCGTCGATCGTTGGTCAACGTGGCTGACCGACCCGATCCCGTAGCCATCGAAACCGATCTGACCGGCGATTACCCGCCGAATTGCCCCTTCAGCAGCGGGGATCGAGAACACTCGCAAATGGGGACTCAACCCCGACTCTCTACGCCATCCTCACTCCGGCACCGGCTAATGGCGTATTCGCGTGCGGCGCGCTCAGCGAGCACACTTTCAAACCGCAGTACGTTGCTAGCGCTGGCATCTGCTAGTCGGTATTCCAACCGTGGTCGCTCAGTCGAACTCGAACCGACTGAGGAGCCAAGAGCACACACTTTCGAGACCCTGCGGTCGATCCTGTCCAACCGTCTTTGTTGGTTAGTAAGGGATGATTCTGACGGGCAAAAACCTCATTCGAAAGGATGACGCGGTGGGCGATTGAATCGAGGCAGAGTTTTGCTTCCCCCGCAGATGCTGACGCTCAGACGATGGGGGACAATGATGAGTGATCACTTTTCTCGGGCGACCCACGAGCTATGACGTGAGGTACCCCAGAGAATCCGCCAGTGTTACCCTAGGCCCGCCGTCCGATTTGCAGCAGGTTCTGAACCGTTTCCGCACCCTGCTCGAACCTCCGTCAATGAACAAGAAAGACCTAACCGAACGCGACATCTGCACCAAGTACATCACTCCCGCCCTCGCAACCGCCGGCTGGGATGTGATGACGCAGGTACGCGAGCAGGTGCACTTCACGAAGGGCCGCATCATCGTGCGCGGTAAGCTCGTCACGCGTGCCAAATCCAGCTTTGCGGACTACATTCTTTATCACAAGCCGAATCTGCCCATCGCGATCATTGAGGCGAAGGACAACAGCTACCCTGTGGGCGGGGGCATGCAGCAGGGACTGCGCTACGCGGAGACGCTCGATATTCCTTTCGTTTTCTCCAGCAATGGAGACGGCTTCGTCTTTCATGACCGCACTGGGCTCTCTCAGAAGATCGAGACAGAGCTCCCGCTGGATCAGTTTCCGTCACCGCAGGAGCTCTGGGAGCGATACCGTCGCTGGAAGGGCTTCGCGCCATCTGAAGAAGAGACCGTTCTGCAGAAGTACTACGACGTTCCGGGCGGCAAAGAGCCCCGCTACTACCAGCGCGTTGCGATCAACAAGACCGTCGAGGCCATCGCTCGCGGGCAGAACCGCATCCTGCTCGTAATGGCAACGGGCACGGGCAAGACCTTCACTGCCTTCCAGACGATCTGGCGTCTCTGGAAGGCAGGAAAGAAAAGGCGAATCCTCTTTCTCACAGACCGCAACATCCTCGCTGATCAGACGATGGTCAACGACTTCCGGCCCTTCGGAGGGGCGATGGCGAAGCTCAGCACCTCTTCGAAGACCATCGAGCGCGAAGACGGCACGAAGGTCGAACTCACGACCGCACTCGACAAGAATCGCCGCATCGACACATCGTATGAGATCTACCTCGCGCTGTATCAGGCGATCACAGGACCTCTCGAGAGCCAGAAGCTCTATCGCGAGCTCTCGCGCGACTTCTTTGATCTCATCGTCATCGACGAGTGTCACCGCGGCAGCGCCGCAGAGGACTCCGCGTGGCGCGAGATCCTCGACTACTTTTCTGCCGCAACCCAGATCGGGCTGACCGCCACCCCGAAGGAAACCGAGTATGTCTCGAACATCGAGTACTTCGGGGAGCCGCTCTACACCTATTCGCTGAAGCAGGGAATCCATGACGGCTTCCTCGCGCCCTACAAGGTCATCAAGGTTCATCTCGATGTCGATGTCGAGGGCTATCGCCCCACGCCCGGCGAGAAGGACAAGTACGGCGAGGAGATCACCGACCAGATCTACAACCAGAAGGACTTCGACCGTACGTTCGTCATTGACGAGAGGACGAAGCGTGCTGCCCGGAAGGTCACAGAGTTTCTTAAACAGTCAGGCGATCCGTATCAGAAGACTATCGTCTTCTGTGTAGATACCGAACACGCCGCGCGCATGCGACAGGCGCTGATCAACGAGAACGCCGCAGAGGTTATGAAGAATGAAAAATACGTCATGCGGATCACCGGCGACGATCCCGTAGGGTCCGCCGAGGTGAGTAACTTCATCGATCCGGAATCGCGGTATCCGGTGATCGTCACAACTTCACGGCTCCTGTCGACCGGCGTCGACGCCCAGACCTGCCGGCTCATCGTGCTGGAGCGCGAGGTCGGATCCATGACCGAGTTCAAGCAGATCCTCGGGCGCGGCACACGCGTCCACGAAGATTCGAAAAAGTACTACTTCACGCTGATGGACTTCCGCAAAGCGACGAACCACTTCGCCGATCCCGACTTCGACGGCGAGCCTGTGCAGATCTACACGCCGGGCAAGAGCGATCCCATGACACCGCCGGACGTCGCTCCTTCTCCCGATGGAGAGCGCATCCCTCCGACACCAGGCGAGGATGAAACCGTCCTGATCACACCGGAGAGTCCCAACGTCGACATCCTCGACTCTCCCGACGCTGCTCGCAAGTACTACGTGGACGGCCGTCCCGTAAAGGTCATCGCGGAACGCGTTGAGTATCTCGACGAGAACGGGAAGCTGGTTACCGAGAGCCTGCGCGATTACTCGAAGAAGACCATCCGCAAGTGCTTCAGAAGCCTCGATGCGTTTCTCCGACGGTGGCGCTCCGATGAGCTGAAGGAAGCAATCATCACCGAGCTCGAGAGCGAAGGTTTGCTCCTCGAGCCGCTCGCCGAGGAAGTCGGGACGAACCTCGATCCATTCGACCTGATCTGCCACGTCGCCTTCGACCAGCCGCCGCTCAGTCGCCGCGAGCGCGCAAGAAACGTAGAGAAGCGTGACATCTTCACAAAGTACGGTCCGCAGGCGCGCGCCGTCCTCGAGGCGCTCGTGCAAAAATACGAGGACGAGGGCATCATCGACATGCGCGACGCCCGCATTCTGAAGATCCCGCCGTTCGCCTCGATGGGAACACCGCTGGAGCTGTTGAAAGAGTTTGGAGGGCTGCCCAATTACGAGGCGGCAGTCCGCGAGATTCAGTCCGCACTCTATGAAAAGGAAGTCTCCTGACCATGTCCGTTCGCGCCGCCGTCAAGTCGATTCAGGACATCATGCGGAAAGATTCAGGTGTCGACGGCGACGCCCAGCGCATCTCGCAGCTCTCCTGGATGTTCTTTCTCAAGATCATCGACGACCAGGACCAGGAGCTGGGGCTGATGCAGAAAGGCTACGACTCTCCCATTCCTCCGAGTCTCCAGTGGCGCGCCTGGGCCGCCGACCCGGAGGGAATGACCGGTGAGCAACTCCTCGGGTTTGTCAACGGCGAGCTCTTTCCCGCGTTGAAGGAGTTGACGGGCACCGACGGCCGTTCGCGCGTGGTCCGCAGCGTCTTCGAGGATGCGTACAACTACATGAAGTCCGGCCAGTTGATGCGCCAGATGATCAACAAGATCACGACCATCGACTTCAACAACCTCGCGGAGAAGCAGCACTTCGGCGAGATCTATGAGCAGATCCTCAACGACCTCCAGAGCGCCGGGAATGCCGGGGAGTACTACACGCCGCGGGCGGTCACGGCATTCATGGCCAATCGCATCGATCCGAGGCCGGGCGAGATCCTCTTCGATCCCGCGTGCGGCACCGGCGGCTTCCTCACCTGCGCCATCCGCCACATGCGCGAGCGCTACGTCAAGACAGCGAATGATGAGCACACGATGCAGAACGCGCTGCGGGCGACGGAGAAAAAGCAGCTCCCGCACATGCTCTGCGTGACGAACATGCTGCTTCACGGCATCGACGATCCATCGTTCGTCAAGCATGACAACACCCTGGCGCGCCCGTACACGAGCTACACGCAGGCCGACCGCGTGGACATCGTCCTCACCAATCCGCCGTTCGGAGGGAAGGAAGAGGATGGGATCGAGAGCAACTTCCCGAAACACTTCCAGACGCGAGAGACGGCGGACCTCTTCCTCGCGCTGATCGTGCGCCTGCTGAAGAGCGGAGGCCGCGCCGCAATGGTTCTTCCGGATGGAACGCTCTTCGGCGAGGGAGTAAAGACCCGGCTCAAGCAGCACCTGCTAGAGGAATGCAACCTACACACGATCGTCCGCCTGCCGAACAGCGTGTTCAAGCCATACGCCTCGATCGGCACGAATCTGCTCTTCTTCGAGAAAGGCACGCCGACGAGGGAGATCTGGTACTACGAGCATCGAGTGCCTGAAGGGCAGAAGGCGTACTCGATGACGAAGCCAATCCGTCTCGAGCATCTCCAGCCATGCATCGACTGGTGGGACGCACGCGAGGAGAGCGAACTCGCCTGGAAGGTGACGATCGAAGAAATCAAGGGGCGCAACTACAACCTCGACATCAAGAACCCGCACGAAGTCGAGGACGTCCACGGAGATCCGGAAGAGTTACTCGCGAGGCTCGAGGAGTCCGAGCAGCAAGCGGTGGCAATTCGAAGTGAGCTTAAAGCGATTCTCGAAGAGGCTTTGCGGCGATGAACGCTTCACAACTGCTTGAGCAATTTGATCGAATCAGCGAGGCCCCGGATGCGGTGCAGAGCATCAGAGCTTTTGTTTTGGATCTCGCGGTTCGCGGAAAGCTTGTAGGGCAGAGCAGCAGCGAAGAGCCCGCCTCTCAGCTCTTGAAACGCATTCGAAAAGAGCGTTTCACGCGCGTGCCACAATCACGACCAGTGACCCCGGTTGGCCGCGAGGAAATTCCATTCGAAGTGCCACCGAATTGGGAGTGGACGCGTTTACTAGAGTTGCTCGTAAAGCTCACAGACGGTACACACCACTCGCCGCCGAATGGCCCCGAAGGTGCGTTCAGGTACATCACCGCAAAAAACATCAAGACTGATGGAGTGCTGCTGGCAAATGTCTCGTATGTGACGGCAGAGGTTCATCGTGAGATCTATGCACGTTGCAATCCCGAGAAGGGAGATATCCTTTACATCAAAGACGGCGCGACGACGGGAGTGGCGACGATAAACGACCTCGATGAGCCGTTCAGTATGCTTTCGAGCGTCGCGCTTCTGAAGTTGACGTCGGGTGTTTACAATCGCCTCCTGCTTTGCTTCTTGCGATCACCGTTTTTCTATTCGCAGATGCGGGAGCTAATGAAAGGAGCCGCGATAACGCGAGTCACCCTCAAACGTATGTCGCCTGCGCTGGTTCCTTTGCCGCCGTTGGCCGAACAGCACCGAATCGTCGCCAGAGTGGATGAAGTAATGGCGCTCTGCGATCAGTTGGAATCGGCGCAGAGAAATAGAGCAACACTGCTTGCCAACCTTCTTGAATCGACTCTGCATCGTTTGTTGGCCGATTCTAGCTAGCTAAGCCGGTGAGCTTCCGCTCCAGTTCTGGCTAACGGACTATGGAGCATCGGCGGTCCTTCTTGATGATTGGGCTTTGGACTGAGACAGAGTCACCAAGATAGTTCCGTCTTCTTAGAACTCAATCCGAAGACTTATTCCCGCACAACAGGGAAAATAGGTGCAGCGTCGCTGCGCACAGCAAATCTGACAAGAAGGCGTCGATCCGCAAGTTCGAGCACTATGCGCTGAATGTCCCGCTTGTCGTGCAGCAGAGCCGGTACCACACTATCGAGCAGATGGAGCCCTTCTTCGAGGAAGTGTTCGATGTCTTCGTCGGTAGGATTTGTAATCACTAAATCGATCTCGAGATATTCGTCGCTATTTCTCAAGAAAGCCTTGAAAAGAAAGAGAACCTCGCGCTGGGGCTCGTTCTCCTTCTTCCTACGAAGAAGCTGCTTCACTTGTTCTTTCAATGCGCCGTAAGCATCTGAACCGATCTGACCAAAAAACCCGCTGGCAATCGCTCCCGCGAGGAAAGTACCCCCTAGTGTGAGAATAGTGAGCGGCTCGAGCGCCTTCTTCACTTCCGGTTGCGGCTCGCACCCAAGCGTCGCTTCGATCTTCCGCAAGGTCGTCTGACTTTGCTCATCACAAAATCCGCGATCGAAAGCGGCGAAAAGCCTTTCGTGACCCGGCTTCCCTAGGGGCATCCTGCGATCACATATAAACGGGACAGGGTCGCCGTGTGCCCAACACTCAATCTCGGCCTCGACGGCCAACTCTCCGTCGTCAATTTGCTTCACTTCACCCTTCAACACACGGCCTACGGGAGGCAACCTCGGATCGTGCTGGACCCAAACGGGCAGCAGTATCCGACTAAGATCGTCAGCCATGAGTCGCAGGCCTTCAGGGGAAATCGACTCGTTATGCGCATCGACGTGAGTCGTCGCCATGATGATTCTCTGTTTTCTCATCGCTGATCTCTTGGCTCAACCATTCCATCAACTCTCTCAGGGCTAAGTCCAGAAGGCACTGTTATATTTCTTGCATCATCTCAAAACAATCCGAGAGCGCTTACCTTGTCGGCCGGCGCCCCCGCTCTATTCGTATCAAGATCGTTGCACTCCAGATCAGACGGAGACATGGTAGACAGCGATGACAGAACTCGCTTGTGATCACAGCGCGCTCACCGAGATTTTCGAACTGAGGCCCGCCGACCGCGAAGCCGTCGTAGCCGGCCTTCGCCTTATGGGACGCTTCCGACTCACAACGGTCAATGTCCTCGAGGCGTATGGGCATGGACGCGCACGAATTCGCAAAGAAAAACTCGCCTTCTACAGGAATCTTACAGGTGATCTCAACCCTATCGATGCGCCGAACGATCTCTTGCGAAAAAGCGGCATCGCCTACCATGAAGGCAGGAATGAGATCGAAGTCGGCAGCGCCGAGGCAAGGGCATTGCTTTACGAAACGAAGCTTCCCGAGGACCTCTACCACGAGTCATTCGCCTGGAACAAAGAGCGAAAAGCAGAATTCAAAAAGATGCATCAGGAGCTACGACAGGTCTATCAGAAGCATTTCGAGAGCGTCCCCGCCGATCGCGCCAAGACAGTGGGAGACCTCACTAGATACTTTTGCGAGCGAGTCGACACATATCTCGAATTCCTGATCATTCCATTCTACGAAAGAGCCACGAATCTGACGATCACAAGGGAGAGAGCCTTAGACTTTACGAATAGGAGCATGCCTTGGAGGCTCTTTTGGGTCAGCCGGATTCATGCTCTCTTTACTCGAAGCATTCAAGAACAGGGAAGCAGTGATCGGAAAAACGCCGGACAAGTAGACCTCGAGTCCGCGATCTATCTTAGCTTGACACACATCTTCGTCACCGCCGACAAGGCGCAGTACGATGCCTTCATCGACATTAACGAATTCAATCCCACAAACGCGAGAATTTACTGGTGGCCGGACATCAGGAAAGGCTTCCTAGGTATTTAGGCAACAGTCAATGCCGCAACTATTCAAGGGGGTTCTTCGATCGCACCTCACAAGTCGGGGCGATAGACTTCGCGACCTTCATATCCGGCAGTGCCATCCTGGGCATACGCACGAAGACTGCCCCTCGGTGGGCGGGTGAAGAGGCGCGAGTTGACATTGTCCAGCGACGGATGCCGCAGCCCAAAGGGGTAACCCAGTGAGTGCTTCTCGCTTCCTCGTTGCGAAAGCGGCGAGGCCTCTCTACCCCACTTACCCCAGCGTCCTTTGATCATCAGGTCGCACGACCCGTCGAGATGGTAACCGCTGCTCAGGTTGCCGGTAACGATGTCGGCTCATTCGGTGGCACTTTCGACTCTCGCCGCGGGTGGCGCGCGTTCCATGAACCGTAGCAGTGGGCAGCACTGCCGACGCCAGGCATCGAAGCGAAGCACCTTGGGCGCGATTCACGCTCGTGACATAGCTGATCTTCCCGTTCAGCGACGCGATTTCGTAATCAAACACGGCATTCTGGCGATTTGCAAGTTCGAGTATGGAGTCGCGGATCGTGCATATCAGTTCGCGTCCAGCGGAGATTTTGCGATTGACGATGATCCCGGTCAGCTTCTGCTGCTCGCCAGCCGTCATAACGGTTACTTTTGCCGCGCGTACAGAGTGTCCCATTCTTTTCAGAGCGGCGACAGTCGGTTCGATTGCTTCCCGGGCATGTTGTCCCGAGAATGCAATGTCATCAACGTACATCGTCCAGTCAAGACCGTAGACGGAGGCGATCTTGGCGATCTCCCGATGGAGAGGAAGCAACACAAGATTCGCGAGCACGGAACTGGTCGGCGCGCCCTGGGGCAGACGATGTTGAAATGTCGTGAGCTTCGTCATCAGATCCGCAATCTCACCTGAATACAACAAGGTGTTCCGAAAGACGTCATAGATCGCGCGGTCGTTGATGTTTGGGAAACAGCTCTTTATGTCAATCGTGACGAGCGTGGGTGCATCCACGTGCACCGCAGCATTGTCCCGTGTCGAACGCCCCTTGATTCCGCCGAGGACTTGTTCGTCGAAAGGGAGTGTTTGAAGGATCGCGTGATAAATGCGTGACTGGAGGCTTTTGAGTGCGTCAGTGGGGTTATCGATGTGGCGCCATTTGTCGCGTTCGTGGCGCCGACGATCGAAGGGTTTGTAGTACGAGCCAGCCCGTGCCGCCACTCGGCGAATGTCGGAGCGGTTCCAGTGAAGCAGGCTTTCAAGGCGTCGCATCGACACCATTGGCTCGAATTGGAAAGCCTTCGTCCGGACAAACTTCACTTTGCCGCCGAGTTCTCTTCGAGGATGACTGCGAGCAATTGGCTTCCGAGCTTTCCGGCTTCGGCTTCGGAAATGCCGTGCAGATCACGCCTTTCCGAGGCGAGAAGCGTGATGAGGTAGATCGGAACCATGAGTGCCTTCGCGAGAGCTTGTAGTGAAGCAGCGCTCGGTACTCGACGGTTCGCCTCAAGGAGCGAGATGTAACTCGCGTTCAGCTTGGAGCGACGCGCCAGCTCTTTCTGGTCGAGGTTCTTCGCGGCTCGGATAGTTCTTATCGCTTTACCGTAGTTCATTCAGCCTTCCCGTGAAGCTGATCAGAGCCTCCGAACATTCGGAAGCTCAAAACAGTCAACAGTTCGTTCGAAGCCAATCACTCGCCGCTTACAACGAACGCCAGACACAACTCTCGTGCAAGGTCGTTCCACGCTTTTCGCGTCTTCCGTCGATCGCCCACCGCTACCGCGTGGTCGACTTTCTGGAAGAGCGTTTCGAGCCTCTCCATTCGCTTCGGTTCCAATCCTCCGCGGCGGGTGATCTCCCGAAGAGAGGAGAGCATCGCCTTTGACGTCTTCTTGCTCTTCATAAAACCTCCATTTGGTTGTTTCACCTGATCGCTCCGCGGCGTAATGCCGGCGGCACACAGGTCTCCCTATTGCTGTGTGGGCTTTCAGGGGCGGAGGTGGAACCGAACTGTTCTGTTCGCTGACTGGTGTCTCCCTCTTCAACGCAGCAGCTTTCACTGTCACGACATGAAAGGGATAGACGAGACAACTGTCGTGGCATGCAGCGCGAACGCTGATGCCCACGATGGGCAGGACTCGGATGAATCCTGCGGCAACCCGAAAGTTGCCCTCAGTAGCCGGCCGTTAGGCCGACCGTGGCAACGGGCTGCAATGCAGCGCGCGCCATTACCCGACACATTCTGGGAGATGAAGAGCTTCAAAGAACGCTACCGCGTCGCGCGGCCAAGAGAATTATCATCATCAGTTGATTAAATGTCAAGTGAGATGACTATGAGTAATGTCGCCAAGCTTGGTATTCCGGTTCCCATCGAGGGAAAGATTTGACGCAACCAGACTCTAAGTCCTGTAGAAAGTTGGGGCCTACAGAGGCCCTCGGCGACACACCGGCCGGCGCCTGGACCCTAGACTTTGAGGCTCAGTCTGGATGATCTGCGCGGGACTTCATGGGGAGTTCCAAGGCGACTCGTCAAAGATTCGCAGCGGTCCCTGTGCAGTGGTATACCGGAAGAGGATGTAAGGAACTCCGACATAAGAATGTGGTCTGAGTAGGTCGAGAGCTGGAGTGTGCAAACAGCGATCTTCCCGGATTTCGGTAGGGGGACGACACCATGGCTTCTAGAGGAGGACGGAAAGTAGGGGCTCCATCTGCAAGGCTTCCGAATAGACCTCGACAACATCAGCTCGAAACCGAGTCACGAAACGCGTTTCGTAGTGCTATACCCTCTGTGTGGGTGTTTCGAGACCTCGATCAGGATTATGGGATAGACGGCGAGGTCGAGATCTTTGAAGACTCTGGTGAAACAACTGGTCTCAAGTTTCTCGTTCAGCTCAAGGCGACCGATCAAATTCTATCTCGTGCTCTTCGCCTTAGAGTGCGCGACTCAGCTGCCGGTTACTATTGGTCGCTGCAGCTTCCCGTTCTGATCGTTCGTTTCCACGCACCAAGTGAACGAATTTACTTTCGTTGGTTTCATTCGCTCGATCGGTACTACGGCAAAAAGTCGAAAGACGGGATGAGTTTCAAGCTGACAGATGCCGACGCGTGGGATTTACAGGCTCCTCCCAGAATTCGACGCGTAGTCAACGAATATCTCTCGGTAAAATCCTCCCGTCTTCAGTTGCCGTTGATGATTTCCGTGTCAGTCGATGACGCCGGTATTCTAGGTATCCCGGCGCCCGGGATCATTTCGTTTTTGCAACGCCTCGCTTCAACGGTACGAGAGGTAATACGCTTCAGATGGGACGAGGAAGGCTCGAACTCCCTGATCCTTTCTAAGGAATCCCTCAGGGTCCGACTCGCGGGTGCCGATGTCTTCACGCTCCACTGGAACAATCAGAAACTGGGGCATTCCAAAGAGTCTCTTGCAAAGGATTCGTTGCTCGCCATTGCACTCTCTCTCGACTTTTACGGCCATAGCACGTACGCGGCAACCCTGATCGCAAAGTTCGCTCACGGCTCCATTTTCGTGAGACAACTCGATATGGCCGTTGCCCTCGCCTCAGTCCTCGGAAGAGCTGGTCACACCTCATCGGCGCTCGAGATCGCTGCAGTTCTGTTCAAAGACGACCAAACGGTCGCGTCCGCACAGGCATTCACCCTGACGTTTGTCGTCAATCAACGTGATCTCTCAGACTCGCAACTGAGTCACGGCATCCAGTTTATGCAGTTCCACGCGCAGTGCTTAGAGGATCGGGGTGTGCTGCGCGATGCAGCTGTTCTTCGCTATAACTGCGGTAGCACTCTTCGAGTCGCGAGTCGGTACCGTGAAGCCATTCGTGAATACCGCGCCGCCGCGAGGCTTGAGCCTCAGTACCTGCAGAGAAGCTATTTCTGGCGCGAGCTGGCTGGGATGTTGTTCTTGAACAGGCGATTTAATAGAGCAGTATGGGCTTACGAAAAAGCGCTTGGGCTAGAAGATGAACCGCTAGTTCGGTGTCTGCGGGCGGATGCGCAAATGTTTGCGGGTAAGTACGCGATCGCACTGCAAGCGTTCGAAGAGTGGGGCCCCCAATGTGACTCACCCGCAGATCTTGAATGGAGATTAAAAGCGATTGCCTTGAAAACGTTGATAGGGGTAGTGGGGCTTTCAGAGCAGCGCAGATTCCCCTTGGCGGCTCAGGAAGAGTTCCAAGACAATGACACGTGCGAAGAGGCACTCGCCGATCTCGCCGGAGACGCGTTGTCGGCAAGCGCCTGGGAGCATCTGGGTACATGCCGTGTAGATCGGCCAACTGAGGCCGGTCTGAGCCTACTCATCGTCGGACTAATCCACCCTCAACATATCCCGGCGCTAATCTCAGCAAGCTCACTCTTGAGGGACGTGAATATGGATTTGTCTTGTGAAATACTCTCATTTGCACTTCTGAAAAACCGCGAAGAAGTGAGCGACTTTCTGATTGCGCTTGGCATCACAACTGAAGAGGGGTCTGCTGATCTAAGTCGAAAGCTGGCAGAGATCATAAGAGTACTACCGGCCTTAGATGACAAGGATGTGCTTCGTTTTCACCATGATGATTTGTCATTCGATGAGATTGTGAGATATCTCGAGAAAGATTGAGAGTAGAGACAACTCTCGACATTAGACTGCTCGCAGGCAAGATTCCAAGGAACAGTTGCCAACAACAATGATTGATTATTCCGAGCCTGGGGCGGTTCTCTGGGCCGTTGATGATTCGGAGCTGACGATCGAAGGGAAGGCCCACACGCTTCTCGGCGCTGTTAGCTTCAGTCACCCGTGGCCGGTGTGCAACGGGATGGCCGAATTGCGGAACCACCTGAACCTTCCGGACGATTTTGAGTTCAAATGGAACAGCCGAATTGCGAGACCTGCAGACCGAGAGAAAGTGAGCGAGATGTTTCTCCGCATTCTGGCTCGCTCCGTCGGGGTAGTGACTGTCGTTGAAGGCCGTGACCATCAGAAAGGAGCTGAATTGCTGGCGCAGCAGATCGCCGATTTTCAGCAGCCAAGGACTGCGTCCCTGGCATTAATGGACAACGGGATCGTCAAGAAGCCGTTCGAGTTTCGTCGATTTCTTAATCAGTCCACAGACGACAACCTTCGCTACTTTCAGTTTGCGAGCGTCGACTCGTCACTCAACGACCTGATCCAATGTGCAGATATTTTTGCGGGCTTCCTCGCACTCAAAATCAAACTCGCGCTCAACATTGTGAAAGACCGCACGATCACCGACGATGAAGGGGAGCTATCCCTCTCTTCAGTGATTGAATTCTCTCTACGATACGTCATCTGGGGGGCTCGTAACGAGGTCGCGTTTGATTGGGATAATCAGACCGAGTCGCCTCCACCCGAGTTTTGGATTAAATATGCGAAGGGTTTCGGCCTGAGAATTCACTCTTCCGTCTCGGAGCACGTGCTCGAAAGGGTTTACTCGCAGGCAGGAACCTTCTACATGGGCTGCTTGCATTAGCATCGGCTTACCACTCTGCTACAAGCCTCCACATAACCGCAAACCTTTACGTTGAACAAGTCGCTGATTACGTGCGCTAGTAAGTAGAAACGTTTCGCACGATACGAAGTACCATGGACACATGGCAAAACGAGACTTCGTTGCCGAAATTCTCCAACGTCGCGGTAGGTCGAAACATAGCTTTGCGGTAGGCAACCTGTTCCGCCGAATGCTTCGACTGGAGATCGCTTTCGATCAGTCAGGCACGATTGATCCCGAAATGATGCGTTATTTTCCGATAGCGATCGTGGCTTGTATGGAGAGCTTCTTTCGTGCCACGATCAGCGAGTTGATCGACGCGGGCGAGCCGTACACTAACCGACTCGACGAGTTCGAAAATATGAAGGTGGAGCCCTCGGTGATCAGGGCGATCCACGGGCAGAGGATCACTGCAGGAGAATTTGTCAGCCACCTGGTTCCGATAAACTCGCTGGAAGATATAGATCGTTCGATCTCGGTTCTAGTAAACGATGACTTCATAAAACGCGTGAAGACTGTTCGGGACCGCTGGGCGATCGAGGTCGAGGGTCAGTTGGATGCGCCGATTATTGTGGATCCGGGGAAGATAATCGCGGGAGTGAAAGAGGCGTTTCGGATTCGGCACATTCTTGCCCATGAGTTTTCGAATGACGAGACGTTGTTCGACCGGACAATGATCGAAGAATCCTTTCGATGTTCGACGACATTCCTGCGCGCAGCGTCTGCGGTCATAAACGAGATTCGCTTTCCCGGCTCACCACTCACGCAACTTGCGATGAACGAAAAATCCGCCGATGACTTTGCAACCGCTGATGCTGCGCTAAACGACGCCGTATCAGCACTGAATGAGCTGCTTGAGAGTGAAGAGCAAAAACTTTTGGCTACAGGGCAGTCAGCGTGGGAAATCACTCGGAACACCACCGCTACCATTGGCGCCAATCTACAAGGGAAGGGAGGCACAATCTGGCCAGTGCTCTACTATAGTCTCGCTCGAAGTCTCACCGCTACTCGGATGGAAGAGATTCGACACGTGATCGGCATCCATGAGTCGATGCGGCAGAACTGACGCGTCGGCCGAGGATCCGAACTATCGGCGCTGTAAATGAAACTCGACTGCTAACGATTCAGTTCGGTGGACTGATGATGGGCTTGTCTCGCAATAGCAAAGCTCCAGCTATCCGCGATGCTATTACCTACAACGCGATAATCTGGTGGCCGGGGTAGGCTTGGTCCCAAAAGTCTAGGCGAGCGGCATGTTTACCGATGTTCAGTTTCAAGTCGAAGTGTCGGACATCCCCCCATCGGTCGCGAATCGTCATCGTGAACTCGAACTGGCTAGGGTGTGGCGTTGGAATACTTGTGGGCGCAACAAATGTGTCGCCCGATGGCAAAGTACTCGGGTGCCACGTTGAACCGGGCATCGGGGTCAGACGCGTCTTTCCCAGTGACTTACTCGCTAATCCAGCAGAGCGTGACGGGTCATGGAGTATATGCGGCTCGCGACATACCTCGCCGAGCGAAGAGCATTTTGTAGTTCGAAGGCGATCTCATTCCGTCGATCATGACCGCACCGCAGTGTGCGCGACAAGGCGGATCAGCTGTCGGATACAGTAAGTCACTGGGAAAGACGCGTCTGACCCCAACGTCCTCCGCTTCGCCGTGGCGCGCCGGTCGCTGTACGTCCTCCGCCGCCAGGCCCGCAGCGAGTAACAGCGCAAGCTGACAGCGAAAGAGCTTCGCTTCTAAATCGCTCCGACCGGTCGCTATCGACTAATCGAAAGCTATCCCGAGCAGACGGCCAGATGGCTCCAGGTCAGTTAGGCGAGTCGGGATCCGCCCTTCCAGGAAGTCCCCGCCGAGGAGCGCGGTCGGGAATTCGTCAGAGTTCATTGCGCACAGGTACTGAAATCCAAATCTCGCCGATTTGGCGGCCGCCAGCTCGAGCGCGAGCGCCTTCTGCCTCTCATCAACACCCTCAAAGATGGTGCTGTCGTGAATGAGCATGCCCGGCGCCTGGCTGTGGTCGGACCACAGTTCAGCGAGCATCAAATCGAAGCAGAACATGGCCATGTTCTCGACGCCGGCAGCATCCTTCCGGGGCATTTGCCAGCCGAAGAAGAAGCCATTGCTTCGGCTCTCGATGATGAATGACCCCGCCTGGCCGTAAAGATATTGGGTGTTCTCGAAAAAAATGCCGAGGATCTTCTCCCTTTGCAGGCGCAATTCAGAGAGGCTGAGTCGTGTCAGCTGTTGGAGGCGTGCTTCATCGACCTTCAGTGCGTCACGGCCCTCCGTGAACTTACGAATGTTCTCAAGCCGCTGCTCGACGTCCTTTAGCTGCGTGACTGTAGCGACATGAAGCTGCTGCAGCTTCATGTACTCGTCCAGGGCGCCGTGGCTCTGCAACACTGTGAGGAGTTCCGCGCGCTCATCGCTCAGCCGCCGAATCTCCGCAGTACGCTCCGCGACTGACGCCTTCAAGCGCGCCATTTCGGTTGACAGAAACGCCCGTCGATCCTCGATGACACCTCGGTGGAAGTCTCGGACCTCATCGAAGCGCTTCAGGACGACGTCTGGAAGTTCGACGGACGCTGCCTCGTAGGCGCGTCGAATTTCCGTTTCACCGGGGTCCACTTCGATTTTCAGACTCTCCGCGTAATTCTGCAGGAGCCTCGTCTCGGTGAAGTTCGTGTCCGTGAGCTTCTGCAATGAGGCGGTGATGACGTTCGCTCGCCGCTCGATGTCTTCATACTGAGGATGAACCTTGAACGACTTGAGCCCAGATTCTTCGTCGCGAAGTCGCATCTGGAGTTTCACCCGGTCTGCCTCAAGTTGACCCTCTGATCCGAGTACGTTGTTGAGAAGCCCTGCGCCAGCCGCTTTTCTCAACTTTTGCAGGAGGGCTTCCTGCTCTTTGTGGAGCTTCCACTCGACTGCGGTCTGCCACGAGAGGCCAAGAAGGAATGCGATGTTGATGCGTGACTCGTACGATCCCTGCTTTCTATGCGTCTCAAACGGGCTTGCATACGCGTCTTTACCGACACGCACGAAGTAAGGGAACAGATTCCGAAAGGTCGGCTGATGAGCGACCGGATCGTCTACCGACAGCCCGAACATTAGCTGCCCGAGGACCCGCACCCATTCGTCGATCTTCAGAAAAGGGCCGTGCAAGAGGGTGTCCGCATGCGGTCGAATCGGAAACCACGAGGTGTCACCCGCAAAAATGACTTTGGCTGGCTCCGAGGTCGCGCGCGTGACCGAGAACGTCCGTCCGCGGAGAACGACATCGAGTGTGAACTCCCAGCCTTCCAGCGCAAACTTCAGCAATCCCTTGTCCTTTGTCGTACTCGCGCCGAGGCAAAAGTGAATGATCTGGAGCAAGGTCGTCTTGCCCAAGCCATTGCGCGAGTCCTTTTCGGTGGACCTTTCGGTCCGATCCGCTAGGAGGACGTTGAAATCTCCGCGAAGGGCGACCGTCCGGAATCCCGCGTTATTCGCCCTGATCTTGGCGATCACGTGCCGAGGCCCTCTGAAGCTTCCCGTTCAACAACTCGACGGCACCAACGGCGAAGAGAAAACTGACCGCCACCGTGAACCGGTTGAAGTTCTCTAGTTCGTGAATTTTTCGCGCGCTCTCCCAGAGCGATGAGACCGTTCGGGGCTGAGAAAGCTGCTTCAAGATCAGCGCTCCCATCCCAACAACAGATCGACGCGGCGTAATGTGCTTGTCGGGCAGAATCACGGCTCGAAGACCTCACACAGTTCAAACAAGTAGGAAAGAACCGCCTGGCCGGCTGCACGCCGAGAGCTGCCCGCCAATACTCCACCCGACGCGATCACCGAGAGTCGTTCGAACAGATCGTCACCCTTCACTCCATCGTGCAGGAGTGCGTAATAGTGCTTACGGAAACCAAATTTCAGCCGGTCGGGGAAGGTCGAATCATTCGAGGTCTCCGCCGACACATAGTCCCGGACCCTTGAAGCGATGGAGATTCCATTCGTGAGTGCGAGCCGTGTGATACCTGAGAGCTCGTTCTTCAACATCTTCGCGTCGATCTCGGTCCGTGTCAGCGTTCCTGGTGCCTGCTCGACCGCGGGATCGGCAACGAAACGCTCGCAGACGGCATCGAGTTCCGCGAAGGTCACGTCGGCTGTCGCCAAGTTTCGGACCGCCGCGATCTTTTCCTCCATCGCGCGCTTCATCACCCTCAGCGAATCAACGGGATGGGACTTGGGTGCCTTGTCTACTTGGGTGTGGTGATTTGGGCACAGCAGAATCAGATTCTCAGGTGCGTTCTTCTTCGCGATGGGGATCTTGGCGCCCTTCACGCCCCGCGGGCCCTCATCCGCGAGAGGGTAGACGTGCGCAGTCTCGTAAAGGTGAATGTCGCCGTCGGCGGGCGTCGGTTGGTCGAGGATCTTGTTGCACCCACCGAAGTTGCATATCCCTGCCGAACGCGCGATCACGATCAGCTTTATCTTGGTTGGAACCTCGGCTTGTCTTGTCATTTAGGGGTGAAGCCGCCTCAATATTATCCTGCCTGCCCTATGTTACTTGAAACTTCGCGAACCGCGCTGATTGCCGCGGTGATTTCCGGCAGATCTCTCCCGGAGACTGCCACTGTGCGACGGAAGCTTGCTCACATTGCTGCGGGTGACATGGTGACAGGACGGGGAGACTACGGCTCTCGCGCACGCCGCGCACTGGCCGTCCGGCTCTGATCCAGGACTCAACGGCGTATACACGACGGCGGCGGATGAGCGGCAGGAGATCTGTCAGTGCCGACGCATCGGCGGCTTCCGCTGCCCGACCCGTGTGCATACGGCGGTTCGGGAGCAAGTCTCGGATCGACGAACGACCCTTGGGCAAGTTGTGTTGGTGCCATCTGGTCTCCGCTCATCGTTCTTTCCTTCGGCATCCAATTGTCTGGCGGAGAACGCGCTCCGACGTAGCGAATGTGCGTAAGAGACCTCATCGGAGAAGCCACCGATAGTCCAAGTTCTCGTAAGAGGGACGCTATGACTTGATCTTGTTACAGATGCGGACACGTACTTCGGCTCGGGTGACTACGTTTCCACTTGGACTTCTTTCCTATCTCGCGTAACATTCACGGTGCATCAGGAATGAACGCGGTCTCGCGTTCAGCCAGACGGCGCCTTCGCGGGCGCCCGTTGGAGCCGGCAATCAAGCCGCGATGCGCGGGAAATATCCCGTAGGAGAAATTCGCGATGCAAAATCTCGCCGCACCCTGGAACCGCTGTCTCCATTCCTCTCGCGGTAGCCCCTCGATCCACCTGCATGAACACCTAGCCGTTTATTCGCATCCGGAGAGAGGCTCGTTCAGAAAGAACTTCCGGAGCGCCGGCCGGCGTAGAAGGAGACACTCATGAAATCAACCAGACCTCAGCGTATCTCTACCGTCGTCGATGGCCACGAGATTATCGGAGAAATCATTCTGCGCACGCGGAACGATATCGAAGTGCGGTTGTCGGGACCTCTTCCCCTGGTTACGGGGATGCACATCCCCTACTTCGCAATGCAGTTTCAGAACTACCAGAGCGAACTTGGAGACCGGACGGCCCGCACTCTTCTCGCCGAGCTGCACCGACGGGCACGACTCATTGAAGAGAATCGGGAACGTATCACGAGCTTACGGCTGACCCAGAGAGAAGAACTCGAACGATTCGACAACCGACTCCGCGAACTGGAGCTCCAGCAGCGTAGCGATCGCACACTACTGCGCCGACGGTTCCGATCAGGCGAATTGACGCAACGAGACTATCAGGCAGCGCTCGAGGCACACCGCAAGAACATCGCTGAGATCGAAGGCCTCAGAAGCCGAACAGAGAACGCATTCTCTGAACTCATACCAGACATTCCGGCCGACGACTGGGAACAAGTGCTCTCGTTGCTTCAACTGGAAGACGCCCCGGCTAGGTTCAAGCCCGGAGAATCGATGTAGTGCGATCAAAGATTCTGACCGCGCGAATCGCAAGCCGGATGTCCCGCGCTGCGGAGCGCGACTCGGTACTATTCTTTCAGCCTAGCGTGATCGGCTCGCGGTCGTTACACGATCGACGTGCCAGATCATAAGCGTGCAGCACTACGAAAAGAGCCTGACAGCCGGTTACCCCCGACCGCCCACCGTATCAGCCCGTGTCGCTTCGGACCGGCGTAGGGCGGCTGAGGGTCGCTGCGGGGGTCAATGAAAGGCGCGAACACGTCCATCAGGCAGTACTCCTCACGAGGATACGCGCTTTTTTCAGCTCGAGCGGATGGCGGATGAGCTGATAGCTCCCATCGCTAGAACTTGGTGACAGCAAGCAGTTCACTCCTAGGGATGCATCGGTCCCCAGCCGCGCGGCCTGGAGTTGACCCGGTTTCGTGGACACCTGACCATTAGGGAGAGGAGTCACGATGCCGAGGACACGAAAAGCGTATGCAGCAGAGGCGACCCAGTTCCGAATCGACTGCGCCGACGGCTCGAACCTTCGACTTAGCTCTTCTGGCGTTTGACCCTTCCGAACCAACTCCAGGGTCGGCGGAGCGACGGGCTGACCAGCGACGAGCGGGACGAGCTCACGCGCCTGCGACGTGAGAACCGCCGGCTGGAAGAAGAGCGGGAGATAGTGTCAAAAGCCGCGGCCTGGTTCGCTCAGGAGACGCAGAAGAAGCCGAACGGATCTTCAGAGCAAATCAGGCCTTTCATTCGATCGCTGCGATGTGCCGTGTACTGGAAGTCTCCACCAGCGGGTACTACGCATGGCGAGGTCGTCTCGAGTCGACCAGAGCAAAGGAAGACGAAAAGCTGCAGCAAAGGATCAAAGCAATTCACACGTGGTCCCGAGGAACCTACGGGGCTCCACGCGTGCATGCGGAGTTGAAGGACGAAGGGACGCTAGTGGGATGCAAGCGCGTGGCTCGCCTGATGAAAGCGGGCGGGATTGTGGGCGTAAGCCGGCGAAAATGGACCGTAACGACGCGACGAGATCCGGCCGCACGTCCGGCTCCTGATCTGGTCGATCGCAGCTTCAAAGCCGAACGACCGAATCAGCTATGGGTGGCGGACATCACGTATGTCCCGACCCTGACGGGGTTCCTCTACCTGGCCGTAGTTCTGGATGTATCGAGCAGGAAGATCGTCGGCTGGGCGATGCAGAGGCATCTTCGAACCTCGCTCGTGCTCGATGCGCTGGAAATGGCAGTGGAACAGCGTCGTCCGGATGCAGGGCTAATTCACCACTCGGATCAGGGCTGCCAGTACACCGCGATCGGCTTCGGACAACGATGCAAGCAAGCGGGCATCCGACCCTCGATGGGATCGGTTGGCGACTGCTACGACAACGCCATGTGCGAGAGCTTCTTCGCCACGCTCGAATGTGAGCTTATCGATCGAACGCGCTTCATGAATCACTCAGAAGCCCGTGCGGCGATCTTCGATTTCATTGAAGGCTGATACAACCCGCATCGTCGTCACTCTAGTCTCGCATATCATTCGCCTGTGAATTTCGAACGGATCGAGCAGATGTCTGCCTGATCCCAAGCTGTGAACCGTCCACGAAACCGGGGTAGCCTCAGACACCGGCTACCATCAGCACGAAGATGCTTGGCTTATCTTCTGTACGATCGATTCGGCGGGGCGCACTGGTCACGATTATCCGAACAGATTCGATGGAAACGATCTCCCCCTGACCACCTCGTAACACACCACCGCCGCCGGGGTCCGGGTTCCCGACCCCCTGCTACCCTTGCTGATCTTCCATCTGAAACGAAGCTGGCAATTCGTAAACTTTCGTTCTAGAGTTCCACGAGCAGCGCAATTTTGTGCCGCACGTATGTCGCCTGGCGAGCGGTTTACGATCAGCGAATCATCGGGGCCAATGCTCTTATTGAGGAGGGAAAGAATATGGCGAACAATAATAAAAGCGCGTCACACGTCTCCATTGATACCACCAGCTTCCCTAATGCGCGCGCGATGGCGTTGAGCGCCGGTGACATCAACCAAGCGGTAAGACGACGAGTAGGGGACATCCTAACGGCCAATCGAAATAACATTCTAAAGGCGTTCCCCCAAGGTTTAAAGGAACTCGTTGATATGGGTGCGATCTCCGCTAATGAATCCCAGACATTGAGCAAGATTCTGAAGCTCATCATCGACGTCGACAGAGATCGTGCCGATCCCGAAGATGCCTTTCTTGCAATCAGAACCCTGTACCACGAGCTGATAGTGGACCAGCGGTCCACTCCGGTTGCATTGGCGATTGCGGGGGTTGCGAGCTCATCGTTCAGTCTCGAGAAGAATAGCCCTCTGAAAGTCAATAAGATTGCCGGCGCAGGAGGCGCAATAGCTGGTGCGGTAACTGGAGCCGGAATTGGATTCGGTATTGGGGGGCCCATCGGCGGAGCTATTGGTGGCGTCATCGGCGGAGCTGTGGGCGCCACAGTCGGACTGTGCGGTTAGAAGGTAGAATCGGGCCTTAACGCAGCAGCGCCGTCATGGAGGAAATTCATGAGTTTATGGTCGAGCGTCAAGAAAGCTGCAAAGAGAATCTGGAGGGCCGCTAAAGCGGTCGTTCGCGCCATTATCCGGATTGTAGTCGTAATCCTCACCTCCCCTACGAAGGTTTGGGATCTTGTTTTTGGATGGGTCGCTTGGCCAAGGAAAAAGCTGAAGTTACACATAGCGGAAAGTCGGTCAGGTCCGCGAACGCTGGCGCGTCCATCTCGGTGCAGAGCCTGCTGAGTTTCAGGCGTTCGCCCAAACATACCGTTTCCGTCTCGGCTTCGATCGCGTCGATGAAGTTGTCGAGCGTGTGTCGGAAAGGATGATGTTCTTGAAGCTGATCC
Source organism: Thermoanaerobaculia bacterium (assembly GCA_041750915.1). Taxonomy (GTDB): domain Bacteria; phylum Acidobacteriota; class Thermoanaerobaculia; order Gp7-AA8; family Gp7-AA8; genus JBGSYJ01. The sequence goes on from JBGSYJ010000241.1 coordinate 26,159, forward strand.
GATTCTGCATCGCTTCTCGTCGCGGTAGGGATCGTGAGTGCCTCATCAAGGCTGGGAATGCGTCGCTGACGCGGTCGGATCTCGACGCTCTCCTCATCCGATATGACCTCGCTCTTCCGCCGAGCGAAAACTCGGCGACCGTTATCTACCTGAAGGCGCAACAATTCGAGGTCGAACCGGACTTCCATCTCGACTGGCGCGACCTCTCCGACGGCGACCCTGCTGCCGTAATCATCGCGAGCATGACAAGAAACATCGTCGGCCTACTGGTCATCATCCGGCACCTCGATCGTCCGGTTGATGCCGATCAGGCCACCAACGAATCCCATTCCTGATGCATCGTGGTGGTACAGAAGCTGTGGCGACTTACCGTCCTCGTACCTCCAAACCTCAAGTGCAGGAAAAGCCGTGTGTGTCCCGGTGACTTTCAAGCCGCCATCACCCTTAGGCTTCAAAGTGAGGTTGTACTCGAGATTCGGAAGAAAACCGTACCCCAAGCCCATCGCTCGCCTCAGCTTTGGCGACAATGCCCTTAGACGTAGTCGAGACCTCCTGTTTGGCGACTTCTGCCGATCGAGCCTTGCTCCCAAGATCGACAGGCCGGGCTTAAACTTCTCATCACAGGCTGCCTGCTCTGCGATTCAATCCAGAAAGTTCCTCAGAATGGATTCGGGGTGATCGGTGAGCGCGCGTCTACCGAGAGTAGACACGGTGTTCAGCTCATGGCCGACTGAAGCTGCGACCCCCCAAGGACCCTTATTATCGTCTTTCGAACCTCGAATGGTGGGGTCGGGTCCGAGGCTTTCGGGAACAGCAATCACTCTTCGTCGACGATCGCGGGTTTCTTGATTGCTTCCGAGTAGCGCTCAAGTTCTGCGGCGAGGTCTTCTATAGACTCAGCACGCGGGAACACCGGCGTCTCAGTCCATCCAGTGACACGTCCGGTGTCGTCGTAAAACACCTCATGTATCGCGAACTCTCCGGCTCGTTCAACTACCCTGTAGTTCCAGCTCACTTATGGTAATCCTTGAATTCTTTGATGATGACTTGTTCGTTCTCAATCTTGTAGATGACCCGTACGGCCCCCCGACCTTTTCCCGATCCTGGCAAATCAACTGCGGACCAGCCCTTTAGGTCGCCCTTGAGGGCATGCTGATTCTTTCCGGAAAGTCCTGAAGCGAGCATACCCTTTATCTGCTCGTATCCTTCTCGCTGTTTCCCCCTTAGCGCATCACCTTGTTTGGCGGCACCCGCTTCTTCCACTACAGTCATCATCCTCCGGGTACCTGTCCCGGCTACACGCTGAATGAGGCCGCCTACCGCTGGCACGGCGGGTAGAACCAACGCAGCACCGTCAAATGACGCTATGACAAACTTCGCGCCGGCGTCGACAACGTTCGGGAGTGTCGGCTGCTCTCTTGCTTTGAAAAACGCCGCCGTCCAGGCTTTCGACGAATGGTCATATGACATGACGTCGAGTGCTTCCCATGGAAACCCCCACCTGCCCGTCGGGTCGATCTTGTTGATCGGATTGTTACGGACATACGAATACATGTTCCAACTCTGCGGCTGGCTCATGTCCCAGTCTTTGCCCGGATCGACGGACAAAAACCGTCCCAGATTCGGGTTGTAGTACCTCGCGTGCATGTAGTCGAGGTAGTCGACGTTCTCCGCGTAGAGGCCGCCGTGGTAGTCGCGCTCGTGGCCGGTGAACTGGCGGTCCACCTTTTCGTAGTTCCGTACCGCCATCTGCGTGATCGCGCTCGCTTCCTGGCCGAACGGGTAGTAGTCGTTCTGCGAGAGCTGCTCGCGGTTCGCGTTCGTGATCTGCCGCGGCGTCCCGAGGTGGTCGAGGTGGTAGTGCAGCCGCCCTCCCTCATTCTCCTCCCGCTGCGCGGCCAACAGAGCGCTCCCGCGGTACATCGTGTCCTCGGTCCAGAACCAGATCATCGTTGCATGCGTACCGGCGAAGCTCTCGTACTTCCGCTGTACCTTGCCTTCGAGATCGCGCACCGTCCAGGTCCACAGGCCCTGTCCGTTGTCCTTCGTGCCGATCCGCTCGTCGTCCGCCGTGTAGATGTAGTAGATCTGCTGGCCCCACGCTCCCGTCAGCTCCCGCATCATGTTCACCGGGTCGAAGTGATAGCTCTTCGTCCCGTTGAACGTCATATTCCCCGCGCCGTCGTAGCTCACCGCGCCGCTGAGCCGGTTGTTCGCGCTGTTCACTCCGATCGCACCGGGCGACTTGGCACTGTTCGCAGTGCCGGTGCGGCTCGTCATATTGCCGAATGAGTCGTAGCCGTACGTCTCGGTGACCGGCCCGTTCATCGTCGGAAAGGTCGCTGTCTTCAAGCGGCTCATCCGGTCGTACGTGTAGGACTGCTGCGTCCCGATCGCCGTGATGTTCCCCACCCCGTCGTAGCTGTACGCGCCCGAGCTCCAGTTCGCGGGGCTCGAGGTCGGATCGATGTTGCTCGACGCCTGCACCGATGAGCTCTCCGACGCTCCGGAGCGCTGATGGATTGCAACCGCTTCGTCCACCGGCATGACCCGCTGGAGGTACTTTACGTTCGGGTTGTTTCGCAGTCCATTGACTGCCTGCTCCGGAATCCGGATCGCGACGCGGTTGCCCCATTCGGCATCCACCGTCGCTCCCGAGGCCGCAAAGTCGGGCCGCTGCGTGCCCTTCTTCGTCTCGAGCACCACGATGTACTTGGCTTGCCCGGGCGCTGCCTGTGGCTGGAGCTCGGTGGCAGGTGATGCGTCACTCGCTGACACTCCGGGCGCGAGCAGCCCTATGCACAGCAGGCACATCAGCATCACTCGCCCGAGTTTCCCACTCGAGGCTCCGGCTCTTCTGCCAGGCGTGTTCATCTTGTTCTTCTCATTCATGGCGGGGCTCCTCATCACTGCACCTGGATCGCGAGGTTCGGCGTGTAGTCCCCGAACCAGGCCACCCACTCATGAATCATCAGCCACTGGAAATTGTAGCTGCCCGCCGTCGCCGGCGCCGTCACATTGAACGTGAACGTGTGGTTTGCTCCCGGTGCGACCGACACCCCGGACGGAACGTTCACGCGGTTCAGGCCCCACCTGGTGTTGTCCTGCGGGTTCATCGAACCGAGCCGGAACTCATTCGTCACCCAGGTACTCGTGCCGCTGTTGGTGAGCGTAATCGAAACCTGGTAGGTCTGCCCCCGCGTCATCGTCATCGGCACCGACTGCGACACGAATGTCGACCGGTCGATGTTCGGCGCGACGTTGATTACGAGGTTCGGCGTATAGGCACCAAACCAGGCTACCCACTCGTGGATCATCAGCCACTGGAAGTTGTAATCGCCCACGGTCGATGGCGCGGTGACGTTGAAATTGAACGTATGGTTCGATCCGGGCGGCACGGAGACTCCAGCCGGAACGTTCACCCGGTTCAGCCCCCATCTGGTATTGTCCTGCGGATTCATCGACCCGAGACGGAAGTCGTTCGTGACCCAGGTGCTCGTGCCGCTGTTGTTCAGTGTGATGGAGACCGGATACGTCTGCCCCGGAATCATCGCCGAAGGAACGGATTGCGAAACGAACGTCGACCCATCGACGGGAGCTGCTGGCGCGGAGACCGCCACCACGACATTTGGTGTGTAAGCGCCGAACCACGCGACCCACTCGTGAATCATGAGCCATTGAAAGTTGTAGTTTCCTGCCGTCGAGGGTGCGGTCACGTTGAACGTGAACGTATGGTTCGCGCCTGGCAGAACCGAGGTTCCCGCGGGCACGTTCACCCGATTGAGTCCCCATCTTGTATTGTCCTGAGGGTTCATCGAGCCGAGACGGTACTCGTTGGTCACCCAGGTGTTCGTACCGCTGTTCTTGAGCGTGACCGACACCGAGTAGGTCTGCCCGGCAACCATGGAGGTGGGCACCGATTGCGAAACGAAGGTCGAGTTGTCTGGTATTACTGCCTGCCATGAGAGCTTTGCCACCGCTCCGCCGGCAGCCTCGAAGTACTCCATCACGACCGTGTGGTTACCTGCCGTCAGGCTGATGTCAGCGGTATAGCTCGTCGGAGCCTGCGGGATCCATTTATCGATTCTCAGCACCCCATCGACATACAGCCGTACTCCGTCGTCGGTGGTCGTCGTGAATCTGTACGTCCCCGCCGCGAACGAAATCGTTCGCGTCCAGCGCGCCGAGAAGTTGTCAGCGGGAATACCGCAGGCCGAACTCGGGCTTCCCACTCCCCAGTCGAAGTTCAGGTCGCCCGCACCATCGTCGCGAACCAACACAGGCGAACCGGTCAGTCCCGTGTTGTTGAAATAGTCACCCTTCCATCGATCTGCTGCGACAGAAGCGGTGCAGTTACTGCTCACGACATTCACGGGAACATTGGTGCTCGACGCCCCGAACCATTCTATGAATTCCCGCACCATCCTCCACTGGAAGTTGTAGGTTCCGGGAGTCGTCGGTGCAGTGACGTTGAACGTAAACGTACGGTCGGTATTTGGCGGAACCGTTGTACCGTCAGGGATCAGAACTCGCTTGAGTCCCCAGGTCATATTATCGAGCGGGTTGGCGGATCCGAGTTTGTAATCCTCCGCCGCCGTCCAGGTCGAGCTTCCACTGTTTCTCATTGTCACAGAGACTGCGTACGTCTGTCCGGGTGTCATCGTCGCCGGCACGCTCTGCGAAATGAACGTCGCGCCGTTCGCAAGCGACTGGGTAATGGTTGCGAGGTTGCTGAAGACGGATCCGGTCGTCGTCGTGCTCGAGGGCGAAACGAGCTCGTCTCCCATACTGGACTTCGCAACGCTGTTCCCGGATGTGGAGCCACAGGCATTCGTAATCCGGACCCAGTAACTCGTCGGTTGAGTAGGCGTGACATCGAGATAAGGAACATTCGTTCCAAGAGGAATCGTTCTGTCACCCAACGGGCCCTGATACCACTGATAGCTGAGTGTTCCATTGCCGGAAGCCGTGACGGTCAGCCGTGTCGTGGTGCCGGCAGGGACCGACTTGCTCTGCGGCTGCTGCGTGATGGTCGGCGGGGCGCACGCGAGGCCCCCAGAGAATGTGATCTGGGACGGGCGGGGCATCCCGTGAGGATCGGCGAACTGATCCGTCCTCACACCATTGCCGTGGTCGATCGATTTGAGCATGCCGCTAGGGTGATAGCCGATGTCGGACGCGAGCGTTGGAACGATGCTGAAGCCGGCGTTCCCAGTGGCTGAAATGGACTTGAGAAGTCCCCGCTGATAGGTGTTTGATACTGAGGCGACCGAGCTCTGGCCGCACTCGACTCCTGGAAGAATGCAGGTGGGGTATGTGAGGCTCGTTGCTCCCCCGAGTGGATCATAGGCAAACGACTGCTGGAACTTCTGGACAACGGAGTTGTCCTTCTTCACTTCCGTGAGCTTGACTGTCGCACGGCCGGCATCGTCCTGATAGAGGTACTGTTCGGTGACGATCGCGGTTCCGAATGTGGGACCGTAGTTGTGACGGATTGCGTGCGTGAGTTTTCCGCGGCTGCGGTCGCCGGGGCCTGCGCCTGCCCCGAAAACAAACTGCTTGAGGTCGCGAAACGACGTTGGTGCATTCGGATTTCTGCTTCGAACATTCGTGAGCCGTTCCGCCGAATCGTAGGCGTACTGAAGGTCGAAGGTAGCGTAGTTGTAGCCGGGAGGAGGAACGGTCACGTTCGGCCAGGGCGCGTTCGGAAAGGTTCGCGATCCGGCGTGTCCCCGAGCATCGTATGAACCGTGCTGAATCTGTCCCGTCTCGGGATGCGTTTCGCTGGTCAGGAATCCGCGAAGGTCGTAGGTGAAAAGCCGTGACTGCGAGCCGTCGGGACCTACCATGCCCACGCTCACCAGCCGGTCTCCAACATCGTAGCCGTACGTTGTGGTAATTGTGTTCGGCTCGTTTTCGATCACGTATTTGAGCCTTCCGAGGCTGTCGTTGAGATGCGTGACGACGGCATTGCTGCCACTGATGCTGCTCGTTTTCTTCGTCTCGCGCATTCCCTGGTATGTGAACGAGGTAACGGAGCTGTCCGGTGCCGTGATCGTACCCACACGCCCGAACGGATCATACCCGCCATAGATGGTCCAATGGCTGGACCCGCGTTCGGAGACCCGGTCGAGCCAGCCCATCGCGTTCCTTCTGGTCTCTCGAACGGGTAAGCTTCCATCAGGCATCAGTTGCCGTTCCTTCCACACGCGCCCGAACGAATCGTATTGAACGTCAGCCTGCGTCAGCATGGTGTTGGAAGAATCGAACTGCTTGATCACGACCGTGGCCGGGGCGCTCGCGCCGTTTGCATTCAGGTATTCGTAGGTGGTGCGTGCGGCTCCCTGAGGTGTCACACTGGTCAGCCGTCCCATCGCATCGTACAGGTAGGACGTCGGCACGAGCGCGGTGTCTCTCGAGGACGAAGCGAGGCCGGTGTTCGGGTCGATCGTCAGGTCCAGTCCGAGGAAACCACTTCCATAGTGCTGGGACGTTGCGAGCGAGCCGAACTGGTAAGTGTGATCGATTCGATACGTAGGCGACACGACGGTTGCGAGGCATCCGCCCGCCGTTGGAATGGGCCCGGTATCCCCTCCTGACCACTCCTCGCGGATCACATTACCGTTGGTGTGGTCGAAGCGGGTCAGAATATCCGTCCCGGTCGGGCTGGATCCATTGTGGAGCACACGACGCCCAGACAGGAAGCCATTATTCGAGTCGAAACAGAAGAGGGTCTTTTCGGTCGAGGAGCCTTCGGTGCGGGTGACACTGTCATACCGGCCCAGGATCCATTTCGCGGGCGGAACGATCGTGCCTACATTGTAGTTCGTGGTGGTGCTGCGCAGAACTGCGGAAGATTGGTCCGCTAGAATAGTCTGCCGATAGCGGCCGTAGCCTGCGTAGTCATGATGAAGCGTATCGACGTACTTGCCGGCGTCGTCATGGAAGACCGTCCGCTCTCCTGCCAAACGCCAGTTGGCTTCGAGTTCCGGCGCGTCGCTGTCGTATCGCACGTAACTCGATCTAAGCAGTTGCGGGGACGTGCATTGGCCTGTGGGGGGACAGTCGAACGATTCTGTCGAAAGGAATAGCGTTTCCGGACCCGCGGCAAGCATTCTGCTGACGGACGCTTGCCTCGTGAAGGGTTTGCCGTATTCGTGTGACAGCGATCCGTTACAAGAGGCAACATTGGTATCGGGCCAGGCTGAAAAGTGATGCCTCGTGCGGTCCCCCAGCGGGGTAGTAACGGTGTTGCTGAATTTATGGGTGCCCGGTGGAGCGGGGGCGGCGCAGGAGGTCGGACATGTGGACATCAGGTCCAAATCGGGTTGGTATGTCCATGTCGCCGCCGGCTCTCCATGCAGGCCAGTGAACGCTCTCGTCACAACCCCCGGCCCGGCACTTAGAAATTGATCCTCAAAATCGCAGCTCCCCGACGGAAGCAGGTAATTGCCAAAAGTCCAAGCGACGGTTCCACCAGTGGGTACTGATGCACTGACCACGATTCCACTGTCACAATTTGATCCTTGGTTATATTGGAAACTCCAGGATGAGCCGTCGGGCAGCCCGATTGAGTTGAGCAGGGCAACTTGGACGTTCCGCTGTTCCTGCGGTGTGAACTCCGTACACCCCCGAGCAATAAGAACCGCGTTGGAGGAGTAGTTGAAGTTGTACACCGCCGGCGCCGGCTGTCCCCCTCCCGGCGGAGAGAACCGCGGCACCGAGATCGAGCTCACAACGTCGGCCCATCCTGTCTCGAGGTAATTGAGTCTCTGGAACTGTACAGTTGTCACTCTCTGGAACTTGTCCGTGATCGTCCAGTTCAATGGACCGTACGTGATCGTCACTTCATTCCCGAATGCGTCCCTCATTTTTGTCAGCCGCATCGACGTACCTGCTGTCCCGCGCGTGAACGTATGGACATGGCCGTCCTGGTGATGAACCTCCGCGTGCAGGTCCGACACTACGTGAAGCCTGAGGAAGCTGCTGTTCTTGGTGTAAAAGTATCCTGACGCTCCCACCAGAAACATGTGATCGGCGCCGTCGGGACTTTCGTAAATCCAGGCAGCGGGATTATTCTCGGAGGTCAGGCCATCCATGATCGGATCGTCAGCCGCAATGAGTCGTCCAAGCGATACCATCCATCCGATACCGGCATTGGCGCGTCTGTTGGGAATCGCCCGCACGTAAGGATGTCCGTACTCATCCCCGTAGTAATCCATTTTGCAGCTTTCCGCGAGAGGGTTGCAGTACGCTTCTTCGTGATCCCATAGCTTGCTGTTGTAGACTAGGCTCAGCCCATAGGTCATCCCTCCATCGTTCGGCAGAGACCCCCCGATGGGTATCGACAGTTGCAGATTCCCATTAAAGAGATTGACGCTGTCGATGTCGCCGAACTGGTAGACCTTGTCCGCTGCAAAGCCACGCTGCAGATTGGGGTGCTGTTGCGCATGAGCCATCCCCGCCGTTAGAGCGATCACAATGAGGCTGGCTGCGAGCGAGAGCCGTTTCATCGCTGACCTCCCACCGCAAACACTTCGAGGCTCGCCGTGTCGAAGACTACGACGATGTCCTGGCCCCGCACATGGTCCGGCGTCGGTCCACTCTGTCCGATCGCCACCATCCTATCGATCGGCATACTGAACCTGCCGTTCAACTCCCCGTCGGCGTCCACTTTCGATCCGTCGTACGCGGTGATGCTCCAGGCGCCGACTCCCGGACGAGCGAAGAACACTTCGACGAACCCACGCTGCAGCTCGAGCCGGTTCAGTTGGCCTGGAGTCCCGGCCCGTAACCCGTTGCCCGGGAACTGGACCTCTTTGATGGCGAAACCCTCGGGCGCGGCGAGCCTCAGGCGTCCCGTGGCAAGATCGACGACCGCCCAGACCGATCGCAGTGGGACGTCTCCGTCAAGAGCGTAGCGGACGACCCCGTCAGAATCGGCGTCAGTCTCGATCGCTTCTCGTCTCACGATGCGCGAGCGGTAATTGCCATACTCCCGAGCCACGGAGAAGATCGCAATCTTCTCGCCGCGCGAGACTCCTGAAACCATGACTGCGCTCTGCTCAAAGAAAACATTCATCGGTGCCGAGGGAGGGCCCTGAGCAAGAAGACTTGTACTGAAAATGACGAAAAAGAGAAAAATGAATGGTCTCAACGAAGACTCCTTGGCGGGTTCTCTGCTCGAGCCCGTAAGGACCCGGATCGACGGATGTTGTTGTGTGGGGCGTTCCCGAGGACGACAAGATTGGTGGCACCTTACAGAACGAGGCTCGCGCTGGATACTGACAATGTTTGATAGTTGTGAATGCGAAACGAGGCTGCGGCAGCACTAGTGAGTTATCGGAAGCGCGGACTACGAGGAAATCGATTCTTCTGAGTGACTCGTGTTCAACGACGGCCGCTTGCGGCTCAGGAGCGCCGCATGAATACCGGAAGCGAGAGGCGGAGGTACGTCCGATTCTCAAATGCGTAGAGCGCTGGTTCGAACTGATCCGCTCCCAAGCTCCTGACTGATCGGCAAACTCTTAGTACGTCGGAAGCCGTTCGAAAGTACTCGCCTCTCGGAGTCGTGAGAATCAGTGTGCCGCCCTCCGACAGAAGTGATCCTTAGGTGGGCAAGAGCTCCGCCCGGCACGCAACGTACTCGATCACTTCGCACGCGATCACGACATCGAACGCTCCTTTCTCGTCCGGCGAGATGTCGAACAGGTTTCTGGGGAACAGCCTGAAGTTGTGCGAGTCCGCTGAGGGATGTCACGAACTCATCCGCTCGCAGGCATTCACGACGACTCCGCGCCATCCCCATCGCGAGGCCCCACCCAGCGCCACATCCCCGACGGCAACCTCGAGGACACGGCGTGGCGCAAGGTTCTGCGTGGCCTCGACTGTCACCAGCGCACGAAGACGCCCGTTGCCGTGATATGAAGGAACGCTCGCGCCCGCAGGTCCCCCCTTCCGGATAACCTCTCCCGCGAAAGCGATTCCCAAGCGCCGGAAGACCGAAAGGCCCTTCGCACAAACGGCTTCGAATTCTAACGCTCCGGGACCAGGCGCGGTGATTCTCTCACCGCCGCGCCTCGATGCGGTACTGGTCGGGGGTCATGCCGGTCCGCTGTTTGAAGGCGCGAAAGAACGTGCGCTCCGTGCCGAATCCGGACTTGCCAGCGATCCGGGTAACGCTATAACGCCGGGAACGAAGCAGTCGTTTGGCGCACGCGATCTGTTGATCCTTAAAGTAATCGGAGAGTTTCACTCCCGTCCGTGCACGAAACAGTCGTGAGAGACCACCGACGGAGTAGTCAAGCATGACTGCCAGTTCGCTCACATGAGGCGGTGACTCTTCGCTGAAACAACGCCTGAGGTAATTATTGACGTTACGAAGGAGCGCTCGCCCGGCCTCATCATGTCGGGAAGCGACACCGCGCATGACGGCTCGCGCTTTAATCTCAAGGGGTTCACGTTGCATGCTCCGCCTTTCCGACTCGGTATCTAGCTCGCGACCAGGCAATCTTCGTTCGTACGGTCTTTTCGAGTCACATGTAAAGCCGGTCCGATCAGACGATCAAAACTGGGGCCGTTCTTACATCCCAAGGGTCCGTGCCTGCATGGGGCGGATCCAGTTTCTATTTATTGGTGTGACGTGGGGAAGGTTTCCCTTATACCGAATGCCTCGCCAACTCCGCCACAAGTAGAGTTGGTTCCATGACTTGGGAGGGCGGTCGGTTGCCGAGCGAGTTTGTTGAACCGCGGCTCCGTGCAAGCACTATTAGATGCTACCTGCGGGGGCGCAGCTGCGCCTGACATGCGATGACCGGGGGGTTGCTCACCGTGGCGAATGGGATCAGCATCTCGTTTAACCTAGCCAAGAGTCAGCTGCAGGGCGAGATTCTTCTCAAGCACGAACCAGCGAATCTGGTCGCTTGCCGATCTGGTTGTCCGCGTCTTCTTTAGGACGGGCGGATGCCGCCATAAGACGATTGCTCGAGGGATTCTCGCACGAAGTAACGAAGGCCTGTCCCAAAGCATGTTCAGAAACAAAACGGCCTCGCGCTTGGTGGGCAAGCTCCGTATCACCTGAAATGGCCGTGCATCAAGACGTTTGAGCCTCCTGATTGGCCATCAAATGACTCCAGGCGGATATTATTCTGTGTCCCTTCCGCCTTCCTCGCGTTCCGTTCATCGCGTCCGCTCCCGCAGTTCATGGATGTGCGCTGCTTTGATCGCGGTGACGCCAGCCCTAATCGTGGGGTCAGTGCAATAGGCTCTCGAGGAGAGCTCGAGCGCAGTACGCGCCTCGTAAAGTCGGTCTCGCAACTCCATCAGATCGATTCGTTTGATCGTCTTTGATCAGCGACAATTAGATCTTCGCCTCGTGTTGCCTCACCCGAGAATGTTACCGGAATCGCTCCTGGTCGTCTGCCTCGTTTTACTCCTGCTTTCTGGTGTTCTTTCTCGTCGCTAGCAGGGGCTGTGGGAGCTGTGGGAAACGCGGCTGTTTGCGTTTTCCAAGTCCTGTGGGAAGGTGCGGAGCAGCTTTCCACAGGACGTCAGCTTCCATAGCCCAGTTCCCTGTTCATCGTCGCGATTACGAGATCAAGGCCGACACTGGCTCTTCGGGACTGTGGCTGAACGGTATCGAATGGAGATCGACAGAGGCGGGCATGGCCACGATGAGCCTGCGAGCGGCGGCTGAGCGCCAATCTCGTACCCGCCGCTGAAGAGTCCGCAGCTGACCATCGACAAACATGCCCGGGTGTTCCTGCTGTACGCGGTCGAACAGATCCGCTCCGGTTCGATCGGGTTCTGCCTCGAGCCAGGCGAGGATCGTTGGCCAGACCGCTTCGAACGGATCCTTTCTCGTTCGCCAGTCTCGGCGAGACTTTGGTCGTGCGCGATGGGTCGGACGGACCTCGCCCTCCTTCCACGCCGTGGCAAGACTGTCGAAGAGCACCTTGAGGTCCTCGTTCAACTGGGGCACATGGGAAGTCTGACCTTCCGCCTGCAGCGCGACATGATGCTGGACTGCACGAATTTCTCCAAGCAAAGCAAGGGGATCGAGCGTTTGCTGAACGACCCGAAGCCGCTCCTTGACGACGTCAGGTACTTGTGGAGAGGCAAGCAAAGCGTGCGCAGGGAGTCTCCGGAGCGTGATAACTCTTCAGGACTCGAGAGCCGACTCGCGTCTTGGTTGCCAGCTTGAACGAGGGCTGAAAGAAATTTACGAAGAGCCGTGCCGCGGCGTAGAGTCGCCCAAGCGCTTCAGCTCCGGTCCGCCCTTCCAGCCGGCCGGAGCCGACGAGCTTTCGAACTACTGCACCGTTCTTCTGCTCGACCCACGCCTGATCATTCTTTCGATACGGACGCGACCGTGTGAACTTGATGCCTTGTTGCTCGCAGTAGCTGATCATCAGCTCGTTCAACAACTCACTCCCGTCGTCGACATCGAATCCGAGCAATGGAAACGGCATCATCGCGCGCAATTGTTCGAGTCCTTCGATGACCAACCCGGCCTGGCGGACGACCAGGGGTACGCACTCAGTCCAGCCGGTCGCAATGTCTGTGAGTGTGAGCGTGTGAACGAAACTGCCCGCGGCAGGAGTGCCGCAATGCGCGACCAGGTCCCCCTCGACGTAACCTGGCGGCGGAGCATCCCAGTCGGCGAAGGTGCGCACTGGCACCTGACGACGAACCAGTGCCGTACCCGGCCGATGCACCACACGCCTGCCCGACGCCAGAGTGAGCAGGTTTGCGAAGTCGATCGATCGTTGCGGCGCTGACCTTGAGCACATGGGCGCGGACAACGCTGTCAAGCCGGAGATGTCCGTGTCGTTCCAGCGCTTCAACGAGTATGGTCAGCAACGACTTTAGTCGCTTGCCGCACACACGATCGGATGCTTCCCATAAGATCACGAGCGCCTGTCGCACAGCCTCGTCGTAGACTCGACGAATGGCTCGCGCTCGGCCTGCCGGTTCGATCCCTTTCTCTGCGCCCAACAACACTCGGATCGCGTGCTTGCGATGGTAGCCGGTGACCGCGACGAACTCAGTCAGGATCACTTTCTTCTCGGAATATGAACCGTTGCGGTATCGGTCGCCGATGGCTCTCGTCAGTTCCCTTCGTGTGGCCATGCTGATTCGCCTCCCCATCTCGCCCTCCCGTCTGGGAGAACGGTAGCAAACTTGATGAGGCAACGACCCGGCTTCGGTAACAGTTCCGTTGAGTCAATGCGGAACGCAGTTCTAGTTGACGCCAGACAGCCCTTTCCAGCCTTCGTGTCAGACGCGAACTGCACGCATCTCCGCGACGGAGCGGACGCGCCTTTCCAAAGCAGGTCCGGCACCTCCTGGTGAAGGTGCGAGAAGAGAACTGAGATGAAGGTTCTCATTCGTTGTGCGGCCTGATGCCTCGCGCTTTCCCAAAAGCCGCTGGCCTTGCAAAGAAGCCAGGTGGGCGCCGAAGAACTGAATCTCAGAGACTCATCTCCTCTTACCTTTCCCGTTCTGGGATCCCATGCTCGTGCATTTGGGTAATCTGCTGCGATCACTTCCCAGCTATCGATATCTTCAGTGTTCAAAAGGCTCACACCGTCAGCCTCGATGGGTGCAGTGGGCGCAGTGATTCGATAGAGCGGGTATACGACGAGCCAATCGACTGTTCGCGCCATTAAAGTTTCAAGCAAACCTTGCCAAAGAACCAAGGCGAAATCTTGCACGTCTTCTATCGCACGCGCATCGAACAGAGAGTTAGCCCTTCTGAGGAATACCACGTCGCCATCAAAAAAATCTCGATTGAGTGCATTCGTCGCGAGGAAGCTGTGTAGCTTCCGTTCAAGCGATTCAAGGCGCTCAGTGGAAAGGGCAGGCTCGACGCTGACTGCCATCGTCAAGAACTCCCGACGCACGCGAAAGTAACGAGGTGACAAATACCATTCGAGCCCAATCCCGAGAGAGCCCGCAGATCTGGCGCCCGTAAAAAACTGCCACCTCAACGGAATGGCTTCTGGTTCGGGAGGTCCTGAGATATATATCAGTCGAGTAAGCTCAATCAGCTTCCCAAAAATTCGTTTAGTCGCTCTGGACATAATTATTCAGGAGCTCGGGCCCGAGATCGTAAGCTGCTGACAGTAGGGCACGTCCCGATGTTCTGGCGTGGATGAGTGTGGGAAGGACTCGCGGAACCTCAAACAAACCTCCTAAACCTCTAACCAGGCCTCACGCCACCCCCCAGATCCTCCAGAAACTCCGACCCCGGCTTCACCGCGCTTACAACCAGATGATCCCGCGCCCTCGTACAGGCCACATACAGCAGGTGCCGCTCCGTCTCATACACCTCATTAAGATCTGACTCGTCGGTGACGGACTCAATGCGTTCCTAGAGCGGGAGGGTCTCGTCGTCGCAGGCCATCACGGCGACGGCTCGGAACTCCAGGCCTTTCGCCAGGTGCATTGTGGCGATGGAGAGGCGGTCGTGTCTCGTCTCCACGTTCTCATCGAGTGTGACGTATGGCACGCCTGCGGTTTTCGCGGCGGCTTCAGCGCGCGGGAGCTGAGCGCTCGAGCGGACGAAGATCGCGATCTCGTGCGGGCGCAGTTCCTCGTCGAGGCGCGATTTGACCCACGCGGCGATCGCTTTCTGCTCGGCCGCTTCATTCTTTTCCAACACGATCGTCGGCGGGACGCTGTTGAAAACGGAGATCCCGGTCCGCTCTTCCGTCAGGCCGTCAACGTCCGCGACTTTCGCGGCCAGCAGGCGGTCGGCGTGCTGGCGGATCTGGTGCGAGGTTCGGTAGTTGATGCGAAGCCGTGATGAACGGCCTCGGACGTCGATGCCGAGGGATCTCCAGGAGAAAGGCTGCTGAAAGATGCGCTGCCCGAGGTCGCCGGCGAAGAAGAGAGCGTTCGGGCGCTTGCCGCCGAGAGCGGCGAAGAAGCGCAGCTCGGCGATGCTGACGTCCTGCGCTTCGTCGATCACGGCGCAGTCGAATACCGCCCGCGAGAGTGTCGCGAGTTTGGTCGCGAGACGCGTGAACATCTGCGATTCCGTAATGAGGTTCTGCGCTTCGAGTTCCGTTTTCACTCCCTCGAAGATCGACCAGAGAGTCCGTCGCTGATTCTCTGGCAGGCGCGTCTTTCGCCCGAGGCGCTTCACGTCGCGGTACAACTCCCAGGTGTCGAGCTGCCAGGCGTCGACGACGTTCGCCCATTCGGTCCAGAGAAAGAACGGCGTGAACTTCTGATTCTCGACAGCGGCCGCTGCTTCGCGCAGCGCATCCTGAATCTCACCATCCGCCGCGAGACGCACCTTGCCGAAAGGAACCTCGTACAGCCGCTTGCCGATCGAGGTCATCGAATGCACTTCCAGACGCTCCGCGATTCGGCGGCCCGTTTCCGATCAGCTGCCTCACACGAGCTCTCAACGCGTTCGCCAGCGCCTCGGAGAATGTGGCAAACAGAACGCGCGCATCGCGATTTGTCCGGACGAGCTGCACAGCGCGATGCAGCGCGACGATCGTCTTCCCTGTCCCGGCGGATCCGTACGTACGCGCCGGCCCGACAAAGTTCTTCTCGACGAGGTGACGTTGCGCGGGATGGAGGACGACGGCCCACTTCTCCCACAGATACTCCAGCGCGCGGTCGAGCTCTTCGATGTTCTCGATGACGCGGAAGCGCCGCTGCGCGTCGGGATGCTCGAACGGATCGGCCGTCGCCGGCATCTGTGGCGTCTCCCCCACCGCCAGATCCAGAAGCGCCTCGGCCGCCTCATTCGGCAGATGCTCCGCGAGATCGAACAGAGTCGCCTCGGTCGCCTCGCGCACCTGGCTCACCCACTCGCGGGGCACGCCGTACTCCATGAGAATCTCTTCAGGAATGTCGAGGAACAACTGTTTCGGCGGTTCGACGGACGGCGGCGCCTCGACATACTTCGGAATGACGATCTCGCGAACCTTCTCCAGAATTTCGACGAGCTGCACGGCGCCGGTGGTCGGATGCCGCTCGATCTTCCGCCTCTCCGCCCAATCGTGATGACCGGCGTAACAGAGCAGGAGTCCCGCTCCCGAGCGATGAACGATGAGCCGTACGTCCTTGTTCACCCTCACCGACCAGAAGTTGGGATCCTTCGCACGATCGAGCTTGTGAAACTGCATCCCCGGATTCGCCGGGTCCATCTGCAGATCGAACGCAGTCGTCTTCACCGCCTTCTGTTCATCTCCGGAGAGCTTTGTCAGGCTGTCCGTGAACGTGTCTGCAATTCGAAAGTCCATCAGGATCGACTGCGGAAAGCTCGGCTGGTGCGCTGTTCTCTCGATCACTATTAGTTAGCTGTGATTACATTCGGCGGATGATCGAGGGAACCTATTTCTTTCATCCTGGCGCGCGTAGCCTTCCAGTGTCTCGAAGGGCTGTTTTGAGATAATTGTCGGCTCGACTTACTTCCCGTTCGCTGCTCGAGGCGAGTTCTCGATCGGCTGGTTGGGTCGATGCGAGACCTAATCCCGATTGTTCTCTCGTTCGCGCGCGACAGTCATCGTTTCACTGCCGAAGTCAGACTCCGGGTACGCCGCGTAGGCATACGTCCTCTTCCATTCATCCCAACTTTCTACGTCGGCCGAGGCTAGATCCACGACTTCCCAAAAACGGCTCGGTTCGGCGTTCTGATCATCTGCCATTTGCTTGTTCTCCCATTAAATTATTTTTTCAGACGAGGCATCAACAGTTGGAAAAGGAAGGTCAGCCTGCTTCGCGTCGAAGTGTTTCTTGAACTTGTGAAGAGTACTCTTTTCGAGATCTAGGTACGAAACCGGCAACATCGCGACACTTGGAGTCGACGATTCTGTCGTCCATCTGATTGTGTTCCCGTCGTGATCTTTCCTTTCCCTGCGGATTCCAGCGGCTGTCGTCATCGAAAACACGTCCGCGTACCGACGAGGCCCGATGCCAATGAAAGGTCGCAACTCCACACGGTGTAGATCGGTGCAAGCAGCGATCCCGCACTCCACGCCAGCTTCAGGGAACCCGATTGCGTCGGCGTGAAGCTCCAGCGCCTGACTCTTCGGGTATGGCTCGATAAACAGCACCTCTTTGATACCTGCCGTGATTATCAAACGAGCACATTCATGACACGGGAACGTCGTCGTGAACAACCTCGCTCCCCGGATTGACCAGCCGACTCTTCCCGCGGCTATGATCGCTTCCATCTCAGCATGCGTCGTGCGCCCAAATTCCAGCAAATGCATGATTCGTGTTTTTCGCAGGGCTAACCGGGCCTGATCAAGCGTAGGAGGTGGGTTGTCGCCAAACCAGTTCGCTGCGCCCGCACTAGTCAGAATCTCTTCGAGAATTCGATCTGCGTGCTCATTCGTAGAATCTCGCTCTCGGCAAATGTCCCTTTCGTCGTAGTGATCGTTTGCACGGTAAAGACCGCCGCCGCCCTTCGGGACGTCGTTCCACCCGACACCGAGAATCTCACCGGTAGGCGCGACCAGAATCGCACCCACTTGGCGACCGAGCGCTCCAGAGGCGAGCGAACATGCGAAGGCATGAAACATGTACTGCTCGTCGGGAAGCGGTGTCTTGGAAAGATCTCCCAAGATCAACCGAACAAATCGGTCGACATCATCGAAAAGTTGTCCGTCTTTCTCTTCGTTTGCGAAGGAGACGAAGAAATCAGCGAGTTGAAACACATCCCTGAGCTTTTGTCCAAAGTCCCCAGCTTCTTCATCATCTCGCTTCGCCAGCCTCTGCGCTTCGTGAAGATGCTCAGCAAAATGCTCCGATCTTGTCGTCTCGCCGTGTTCTTTGCTGAATCGATTCGCCAGCTTTTGGATCCGATCCTTCTCGCTGGCGAAGAGACTGATTAGAAAGAAACCATCGCCATAGACATTGCGAAGCAGGTTCACTTCTTCTGGTCGCTTCAACGACCGCAGAACGTAAGCCCGGCGATGAGGCTGCCCGCCGACCGCTTCACGGCGAACACCGATTTCACCGATGGCTGCCGCAGCCATTGCCGCGGCGTCTTTGCAGTGACGGCGGATCGCGTTCCCACCGTTCATGAATGTTTCGATCCGAAGCTCTTCCGTCGATGAGTCGAGAACGACGGGGTCACCCGACTCGCCGCATATCTCGTGGCGTTTCACGATCTCGGATATCAACTCGCTGATCGTGATTTCCTCAACCTCGTACTGGTAGTTCTTAAGCACATCGGCGAGCGTTCTGCTCAGGAGCATCAAATCCGACCCGAGGGCGCCAGCAAGGCCGAAGACGAGCTCTGTGTTTCGATATCCTCGCGCCGCAGAATCTGGTTCAGATGACATGCTGGGAGCCCATCAAATGGTAGTCTAGCCGATTCCTAGTTCCCGATGCGTCCAATTTGAATTTAGCGAGACTCCGCCCCGAACGAGCATGCAAACCTACACTCAATGGTAGGAGAGAGCGTTCAAGCTGATTCCCCGGGCGCTTCGCGGTCTCGCCGCAGCTGGACCGGAAGGAGTAGTGGTTGAACAGCCGGTTGAACTCGGTGAGGTAGATGTCTGCAACGCGCTGGTCACCACGGATGATAAGCATATTCTCGTCATTGCTATTCATCGAAGCTTTGCTGAAATTCGCCGAACCGGTGACAACGATCGGATCTTTGCTGAGAGGATCGCGGAGCCTTCGAATGGATATACGACACGTGCGTGCTGAACCGCATTCGTTTTCACGCACCCACTGATAAACCGCGTCGTCAATGAATGCGCCGAAGGCCTGTTTCCGAGTGACAGAAGTCGCCCGGATGGACAACCCTCTTCAGGGAACAACGTCCTGGAACATTCACACCTAACTAGGGTTGCACCGCACACGAACCGCTTGTTGCTATGTCGACAGTTTCATAGTATTCGGCGTGCGGTTCGCTCCGTCGGGACCGCGATGAGCCAGGAAGTGCTTGCTGAAAAGGCTGGTCTGCACGAGAACTACATCCCGTCTGGAGGCCGGTCGACAAGAGCCTGGCCTGTTCGTGATCCTCCGCCTTGCGCGCGCTCTTGAAGTGGCGCCGGCCACCCTGCTCGAAAAGCTCTCCTGAAGGCGCGGCTAGGTTTGTCTGGAACAAGGGGCGCCCGGATCCGAGGTTATCGGGTAAGGAAATGGGGCTGAGCGTCACTCCCCCACCTATGGGCCACTCGGGCTGTGGCACCGAGGAGTGATCGTCCCAAGGGGGGAAAGGAGCCGAACTCTTTATGGACAACGTGAAGGGACACGATGCATCCCGGGCATACGCCTCTCGCTTGCACAGGGAGCTTGCTGACCTGCACCGAGGCACTGTTGGCCGCGAAGAACCCGCGAGCGTGACGTCCTGGAATGATGCCTTGGATGCTGATGCGGAAATCCTTCGAGCGTTACCCGAGGAGCAATTGCGCCGTCGCGCCTGGGCAGTGCGAGAAGCTTTTCGTCGGTGCAGCACAGCAGCAACATGGGCGGCCTATGAGGCATCGCTGCCCCCGGATGCGGCACAAGCGCCCGTCGAGGCCTTGCGCGCGGACCTCGTCGAGTTGCAGCGCGAGATGAACCGGACCCGCCTCTTGACGAGCGAATTTGAGCGAACCCGCAGCGAGCTCTCAGCATGGCTGGCATGGGTCGGGTTAGCAGCACTGGCGGCACTGATTGTCATGCTGACCTTGGATGTGATCGTGCGAGTCGTGGAGCGCCAGCCGCGCGAGGCGCTAATGGTCGGGCTGATCGTCCTCTTGCTACTCGGCGCATGGCTCATTCGTCGGTATCGCACCAAGAAAGGGGGCGTCGCCGGAGCGCTCCTCCTGTGTTTATTAGCGTCATTCTCGGATGCTCAACAACCACCGGCCCCCACTCCCAGTTCCCCCACCACGCAGGAAGTAAAGACGGAGGAGGCTGGGCCGACCGGCAGAGACCGAGCGAGGTTTGGGGCGACAACGCTCACGATGGTCATGCTCGCAGGACTGCTTGGCGCACTTTTCAGCACGCTGCGGCGTGTCCAGACTGCCGCAATCAAAATCGATCCGGTCACGGAGTTGATGCTCTTTGATTCTGCTCGAACCGGCGCGCTCCTCTCAGCGATCGCCGGGGTTGTCGCAGCACTCTTTCTCTATACGATTTTTGTGGGAGGTCTCCTCCAGGGAGCGCTCTTCCCCAATTTCGGACCGGCATGGGACAAAGAGACTCCCATGACGTTTCTGGAGTTCATCAAAGCTGTCGGTCCCAAAGGCCCAATCGACCATGGAAAGCTGCTCGTGTGGTCCTTCATCGCCGGGTTTGCCGAGCGGTTCGTTCCCGACTTGATTCAGCGACTCACGAATCGAGCCGACGAGGCCAAGCATTGATGCAGATGAATCCGCCGCCACCACCGAAGAATGACCGGAGTGGTTTCGGTCAGCTCGTCGGTCAGGTAGTTACCGACGATGGCTTGGTCTCTTTAGATCTGGCTGGATTCTTCGTTTTGTTTGTAGGCCTCGCCTTGATGGGTTTCTCTGGATACCTCTTCTTTGAAGCCCTTCAGCTTCAAAGGGCTAGCCATACGAGCGAACAATCGGGATACCGAGGCAACCCGTGGGCTCCGCCGCTCCTGTCGGGAGCTCTCCTCGTTGGTTGGAGTGCATTCGTCCTTTGGCTATCGCCTTTTTACGATGTTCTGACCGCAGTGATCGCCGCACCGCGACCCTTCACTCCGGGTATCTACGTTGCGGCCTCAGTCCTGGCGCTCGCAGCGATGTTTCACATGGCGGTTGCCACTGCCTTGTTGCGGCGGCCGGGACCTCCCTCGCCCAGTGTCGGACTAATAGGCCTTTCTCTGGCCACGATTAATCTGACTGCGAGCATTGCCACATTGATAACGTTCTACTGGTCAGCTCGATAGGTTCTGTTGCGCACTTGTCACGCCGCCGGAGGGAATTCAACGGCTAGTCCCTGGCTTGCCGACGTAGATGTGCTGCACGGCACCGAAGACGGGAGTTCCCTCGGCTGCCGCCTCTCGGAGATACGTTCCTTGCTCGTCGGTTTCGAAGTAGTAGGAGACAATCATCTCTCCGGGCGTGACGGTGATTGTTGGTGCTGAACCGATGACCCATTTACCTTCGTGAAGGCCGATCATCTGGTAGGGAACGGCGCGCACGGAGGGCGGCCCGCGTCGGGTGACGTGCAGAGCGGGGTTAATTGCGAGTGCCCAATCCCCGTGATTTGTGATCTTCACGTCAATGATCACTCCCGTCGTGCGCGTCATGCCGGGAACGACCCGCGCATCAATATGCGCGTCGGCGCGCGTGGTGCCGGTGAGTCGCTCATCGAGTGCTCGGGCTTCGAGCACCGTCTTCGTGAGGTTCGCGCGCACCACAGGCATTTCGAGGAGGACAAAGCGGAATACGAGCCATGCGCCGGTCGCCAGGGTAGCGATAGCGCCGATACCGGTGGTGAGGACAGTGAGGATCAGCAGTGCACCCTGGAGAATCCTCTTGACTGCTGGGCGCAACACTCTTGAAGGATACAACAGAGGCTAGAAAAGGAGGCGCACCCGGACATACGTGGATGACGCTATGGGACAACATCTTAAGCACAACAGGCCATAACCCGTACCGAAAGATACTGGGGACGCCGCTGCCGTTCGCGGCCGAACGGGCAGGCGAATACGCCCGCGGATCTTCACGCGTTGGCCCGTCAGATCCTCGCGCTGACGAAGCTAAACTGGTCATCATCATCCGATGCCCTCACCGGTGAGCCCATTACGACGAAGTACGCGGGCGATATCGCGGATCTAACGGCCTTGTTCCTTCGGCAGAAGAGCACATCCACGCTCCATCCCGTGCTCGAAATTGACGCCCTGGTTCTTGTAGGTCGTTCCCACGATCTACACCACGTGAGCCGTCCATAGTCTAGGTCAAGTCTTTCGGGCTGGACGTTTGCGAATTAGCCGTCGTGCGAAATAGCCCGAACTTTCCAGAAGCTTCACTTCTCCTGAG
This sequence comes from Thermoanaerobaculia bacterium, assembly GCA_041750915.1. Taxonomy (GTDB): domain Bacteria; phylum Acidobacteriota; class Thermoanaerobaculia; order Gp7-AA8; family Gp7-AA8; genus JBGSYJ01. The sequence continues at coordinate 48,118 of JBGSYJ010000241.1, forward strand.
ACGAGGATCGCGCGCATGAGCTCGGCCACTGCTTTGGGCTTGGCCACACCACCGACGCCTTCCCGGACGACCCACGGCGATTTGAGAGCGTCATGGACAAACGAAAGTTCCCGAGCGGTCGCGTAAGTAGCGTCTGCCTGCGTCACCGTCATCTCCCGATCACTGCGGCACAGGACGCTGGTGGCGCGCGGCGGGAGAATCGCGAACCCATCCAGTGCTCCGGCGCCGAGCCAGTAGAGCTCACTCTTTCCGCTGTACGGCGCCACGACGAAGATCGTCTGGGGATAACGTCGAGGGAGCGCACGCTTTGCGTCTGCGAGGGCAGCATAGAAGAGGTCCCACCGATGGTCACCGCGATCACTTGCAATGGATTGCTCGTTCCACTTCGCCGCGACGAGCGTGCTCGGCGCGAGGACTGGCTGCAAACATCCTGAACGTCTGCGTCGTCTCTCGCACATACCAGTTGTAGACGCGCTCGAGTGCGGAGCTGAAATTCGCAATGCCCTCCTTCACGTCGGTGAAGAGGAGGTCGGAGGCGACGAGCATGACCGGCACGACGGCCTTTCCGAGCGTGAAGAGGTTGAGTGCGCGCCAGTCGTCTTTGCCAAGGCCGATGTGCACCAGGTCCCACTCCGTGCAGTGTTCCTCGCGAACGGCGCGCTGCAAATCGAGGCCGCGCAACTCGCCATCAACGGTAGCGCGCCAGTCGTAGAGGTGATCGCCGAGCGTGACGGCCCTTGCTCCAGCGCCCCATTGCTTTGCCGCAGCCACCCTGATGTCCAGTTTTTTGGAATCCTTGCTTCTCGAACAGAATACTTTCCTTTCAATTTGCTGAGGAGGTTCTTGGAGGATTCCTGGGGGCGGTTCGCGACAGGAGCCGCCGCCGCCCCCCAACAAGTTCTTTAGTTTGGTTGGTCGATGGTGTCAATCGGTGCTCCGGAGATGGCGATGATGTCCTTGATCTCGAGGTCCTTCCCATTGCCTCCGATCCAGGGCGTCCAGTCTGGTTGGACGTTGAGCCACGAGAGTGGGTCCGCTTTGAGGAGCCCCCAGAATACTTCTGCGACGATGTTCCCGCCGGTGGGCCCGACGTGCTCGCCCCCATTGTCCTCTGCTGACTCGTTGAGGATGTAGAACCACAGTGGGTCGTGTCGGTCGCTGTTGATGGGAGTGATCCCGAGTGCACGCGCAACGGATTGCCCGGAGGGGAGACCGAGTCGCCAGCCTCGGACCAGGTTGAGTATTGCGAGGGGGTTTTCTCCGCCTGGTCCTGCTGGGATGGCGCGGAGTGCCCGGGCGAGCTTGATGTCGATGCGCCGGCTGGGCTGCAGTTCGCCTGCGCCGAAGTCGAAGTATCGGTTCCACTCGATCGTCCACATCGTGGGGAGGGGGCGAAACCCGCGAAGATCATCAAGCGGCCCGGGATTGGCGCTTCGTGGTAGGAAGATCGGCAGTGGCTGACCCCCGCGAGCCTCTTTGAGTGGTGTGTTGAGGTGGTACGCACCACGGATCATGCTATGGCCGAGCCGGTACGCGGCACCGGAGAACTCGACCGGGATGAAGGCATTCTTGTGGGGCTTGTAGAAGCGCAACTGTGGCGAACCGAGATCATCCTTTTTTGGGGCGATGCGCTCCCAGAGCTTGCGCCCCACGATGCGCGGGAGAAAATCATGGACGACCGCCCATTGGTAGTGCCATCGAACCTCGCGCTGGACCCGCTCGAAATGCTCGCGCTCGTTGAGATCTCCCCGCGGCACTTCCGCCATCATGCGGTTGTGGAACTTGAGGAACATGAGTTGGAACTGGCTGACGATGATGTTTTCATCATTGCGCGGATCACCGATGAGTGCGCGTCCCTGACTGTTGCGCTGCAAGTCATCCTCACCACCGTTGCTCCCTAGGAGGAACTGCCACCCCCCGCTCGACTGATCGTAGAGATAGGGCTGGTCATCAACGCCACGACCATAGATACAATCCAAATCAAAGCGCGGTGAGCGAAAATTCACCAGCCGATTCGGATCATTCTGCCGCTGCAGACTCGACGTCGGATCAAACGTGATGTCGTGATCAATGAACTGGCCAAAATACGTGTACCCCGACGGGATCTTCCTGTTATCAAGACCAGGATCAAAGGGCTCCGGCTCACTCATCACATTCGACAAAGTCTCCAACTGCTGCAGCTTCGCCACCTCATCCTGCCCCGGGGGGATGTACGGTGGAAGCTTGCGAAACAAACGACCAAACGGACCCTCAAAGAAGGGAGAATGCGGAACCACACGCGTCGCGTCCTGAACAAGATCACTCCGACCATGATGCATAAACAACCCTCCTCCAACTCTTTCTTGTACGGGAGTGACGCGGGAGGAGAATTCCTTACTCCGGTTTGCCAGATTCCTGGACGGGCCCGTACGCCAAAGAGCTTCACGCCTGGAGGACAGGCGCGCGCATAACTGCTGAACTCCACTCCAAAGACCGTCGATCTTGGAACTTGACTAAGGACGGGCACAAGAACGCCGCCGAGGCAATTGTTCCCAGATCTTTGACAATCTGTTCCTTGAGCATGACGCTGTTCGATCGGTAAGCCCGGCGTTTGCGAGGGCCCCCAAAGGTTGAACACCGCCAGTGTCACACCCTCAAGTCATGCAAACAACTATTCACAGTTCTGCCCGGTTGATCACGGGCGACTCACAGACGACCGCGATCTTCGGGATTTTTCGCATCAGAGGTAAGGAAACGAGCGGTTCTGTCACTCCTCAAGTAGCAATTCCCAACACATCAAGGAGGGACGACTCATGGCATCTAAGAAAAGAGTGTCACGAAGGTCTGTGAAGTCACGCGTAAAGGAGGTGGCTCCGACCTCCCGTAGGCAGGAAAAGCTCAGCAAGGATGATCTTCCCCGGAAAGTGTTTGCGCAAGCCTCACCGCGTTCGATGAGTGGGGTCTCGCTGTTTGGCGGGCAAGAACAGATCAACGCCGATACCGTTCTGAACTTCTTTTCTCAGACCGACGTGATTATGGCTGCCGCCGCCCGGCTGGAAGACGCTGGGTTCGAGATCCTGCAGATCTCACCGATGACGATCAACATCGCCGGATCCCCCACGACGTATCGCAAAGCGTTTAACACCCAGCTGGTCGTCCTGGACAAGCCGGTCATCAAGGAGTCTGCGAAAGAGGACATCGCGCAGTTCATCGACAGCCCGGACACCACAATGCCCGGGCTCATTGAAACACGAGGGACAACATTCGAAGATGTCCTCGAAGGCGTCGCGCTTGAAGAACCCGTGTATTTCATGGCCGCCTCCGCCTTTGCCCCGACGAAGGCATACTGGCACCTCCGGGTGCCCGGCGATATTTCCTTATGCTGCAACGCGGACCGAGCGCACCGAGCGGGGATCACGGGAAAGGGAGTCAGAGTAGCCATGGTGGACAGCGGTTGGTACAAGCACCCGTATTTCGTCGGTCGCGGATACCGTGCCGCGCCGGTCGTCCTCGGACCCGCCGCCGTAAACCCCCTCAACGATGAGAGTGGGCACGGCACGGGTGAGTCCGCGAATATTTTCGCAAACGCTCCGGACGTGGAACTCCTCCCGGTCAAGATCAATTTCGTGAATAGCATCGGGGCGTTCAATGCTGCGGTCGGCCTCAATCCGGACATCATCACATGCAGCTGGGGGAGCAGCGTGCAAAACGGACCGTTGAGCGCCGCAAACCAAGCCCTGGCAGCAGCGATCGCGGCCGCCGTGGCTAGCGGGATCACCGTTATCTTCTCGGCAGGCAACGGCCACTATGGTTTTCCCGGGCAACACCCCGACGTCATCTCCGCCGGCGGCACCTTCATGAACCCGGACGAGACCCTGCGCGCCTCTGACTACGCCAGCGGGTTCATGAGCACTATCTACGCAAATCGTCGCGTGCCCGACTTGTGCGGGCTGGTAGGGATGCGCCCCAGGGCGATCTACATTATGCTGCCCTTGGAACCCGGCGGTCAGATCGACGTCGGCAATGCCGGAGGAACCCACCCCAACGGCGACGAAACGACGAACAACGATGGGTGGGCCGCCTTTAGCGGCACATCAGCGGCCGCACCGCAGCTGGCTGGCGTCGCGGCACTCATGAAACAGGCCTGCTCCTCGCTAACACCCGCGGATATCAAGGACATCATGCGGAAGACCGCACGTGACGTGACACAGGGAACGTGCAGCCCGAGCACCGGCGGCAATGCAGCTGTCGTCGGACCGGACCTTGCGACGGGCGACGGTCTCGTCGACGCGCATAAGGCGGTCATGGTGGCCAAGGTCAAGTGTCTGGGGCCGATCATCACGCCCATCCGGCCCCCGATCCGGCCACCAATCCAACCAATCACGGGACCCGTACGACCCATCGTGGGACCACAGCCCATCGAGCCCGTACGACCGCCAATTCAACCCATACGTCCTATCGAACCCATCACACCAATACAACCAGGACCCATTCGCCCGGTGGAACCGGTGCGGCCGATCGCGCCGATTGTGAACCCGGGCCCCATCCCCCAACGCGAAGCGCCAGAGCAACCAGGACCGTCGCAACAGCAGGAACAATCCAAGCTGAGTGCCGAAGATGTCACCACTCTGAGCAACATGATCATCGACGCAGAACTGGACCTAGAGAAATAGAAGGGGGTCAGTACGGGACAATCGAAGAGCGTCGCGACGACCAGACGCATGCCGCGGGTACTTCTCGTGAGCATGCCTTTTGGCGCGCTTGAGCGTCCAGCGCTGGGGCTCAGCCTCCTCAAGGCCCGCCTGACGCTGGACGGCGTGGTGTGTCACGTGCGCTATCTCAATTTTCCGTTCGCAGAACTCATCGGGCTGGAACACTATCAATGGGTGACGCACGAACTCCCCTATACGGCCTTTGCGGGTGACTGGGCCTTCACCTCCGTCCTCTACGGTGATCGGCCCGAGGTCGAAGCAGCCTACATCCAAGAGGTACTCCGCAAGACGTGGCGACTCGGCGACACGGAAATCAACCGACTGTTAAACGTGCGTGCGCGCACACCGCTCTTTCTGGACCACTGCATGGCAGCGATCCCTTGGGCGTCGTATGACGTGGTGGGCTTCACGTCCACGTTTGAGCAGAACATCGCCTCACTCGCCCTCGCCCAGCGAGTCAAGCAATCGCACCCGGATATCCTGATCGTGTTTGGGGGCGCCAACTGGGAAACGGACATGGGCCATGAGCTGCACCGACAGTTCCCGTTCGTCGACTACGTGTGCAGCGGCGAGGCGGATGACAGCTTCCCCGCACTCATCCGCCAACTACAGCACACACCACGGCCGGTGGTGCGCGGGATCGTACACCGCACTACCGCTGGCGCGTCCGTGTTTACAGGGCCGGCACCAGTGATCAGCAAGATGGACGACCTGCCACTGCCGGATTTTAGCGACTACCTGCACGACCTCCAAGAGTCTTCCGCGGCCACGCCGATCATCCCCACGCTGCTCTTTGAAAGTGCTCGCGGATGCTGGTGGGGCGCGAAATCTCACTGCACGTTCTGCGGCCTCAACGGCGGCAGCATGGCCTTTCGGAGCAAGAGCGCCCGACGCGTCGTGGAGGAACTCACCACCCTGCGCGCACAATGGCCCAACGATCTTGCGGAGGCCGTCGACAATATCTTGGACGTAGCGTACTTCAAGGATCTGCTGCCGGCACTGGCGCGTGCCCGACTCTCCTTGCAACTCTTCTATGAGGTCAAAGCAAACCTAAGTCGAGCGCAGGTACGCTTGCTCAGCGAGGCAGGCGTTCACCGCATCCAGCCCGGTATCGAAAGCCTCAACGACCACATCCTCACGCTCATGCGCAAGGGCACGACCGCACTGCGCAACATTCAACTGCTCAAGTGGGCACAGGAGTATGGCGTCACCGTCGAATGGAACCTTTTGTACGGGTTCCCCGGCGAGACAATTACTGATTACGCGGACATGCTCCGACTCCTGCGCCCCATTCGGTTCTTACGACCACCCTGCGCATGCGGGCCGATTCGACTGGACCGATTCAGCCCGTACTACAACACGCCCCAAGCGTTTGGCCTGACGAACGTCACACCGATCAACACCTACCGATACCTCTACCCCTGTGATGAAGCAAGCCTGGCGCGGATCGCGTACTACTTCGACTTCACCTACGAGGATACCGTCGACCCCACCGGCCATGCGGCATCAGTGATCGCGTACATCAACGACTGGCAATCCCACCCCGAGCACGGCAGCCTCTGGGCGCTCTCCACGCCTGACGCACTCGTGCTGCTGGACCAACGCTCAAGCGCCAGTCTCCCCATGCTCCGCCTCGTCGGGCTGGAACGCACTGCGTACGAGTTCTGCGACGAAGCCCACCGGCTGAGCAGCGTCGTCGCAGCACTCCGTCGCACCTTCCCACAGGTCGCGTTTACCGAGGACGACGTACTCACGTTCCTGAATTCTCTGGTCGCGAACAACCTCATGGTCACGGACGGCGCACTATACCTGAGCCTCGCCATCTACTCACCACCGCGAGATACAATACCCGGCCATCAGTATCAGGACCACCGGCACGACCAGATCATCACGCACACCAAGGCAAGGGCGACCGCGCATACGGCCGACGCTTAAAAGGAGCAGAATAAAATGGCGATCGCCAAAACTATCTCCGCTCAAGTCATCATTAAACCGACTACGTCGGTCGCGGAGCCCGTGACCGCGGCAAACGTGCACGAACTCAACTCAGCACCGGATGTGGTGACCAAGATCCAGGACGCTTTCGCAAAAAACGGCTTCGAGGTCGGCAACGTCGTCGCGAGCACTTTCAGCATCACCGCGCCGGTGTCGACCTTTAAGAAAATGTTCGGCGTAGGCTTCGCCCGTGATGAGCGCGGCGGCATGGTCGTGCGTGGCGTACGAGACGCGCCGCGCGAACTGCCCAGAACACGACTCCCCAAGGCACTCGCCCAAGCTATCGCAGCGATCACGTTTGGGGAACCCCCGGACTTCGGACCAACGAACTTCTGACAACGTCGATCATGCCCGTACAAGCTACCGCAGCACGACACAAGACTCCTCCCGCGGAGCATCAACGATTCGCGAACACGGATCCTATTCGTGAGTCGCCGTTGATGCGCACCGGTGGTTGGGCCGTCTACGAAGGCCTCGTTGACCGCCTCTACCGGTCGGCAATGCTCGCGGAAGCGCTCACGCTCGCACCTGGTGCCAAGGATTGGTGGGTGCCCTCATCGGACGGCGAAGAGCACCGCGGCGGAGTGCCGGCACGACGGTTCAAGAGCACGATCGGTGGGCCACTCCAGACGGCATTCTACGGGTCAGCCTGGACCCTCGAGTTTCTTGGTCAACTCACGACGCCGACGATTGTGCGCACTGGCGGCGCCGGCACGTACTCCTACTACACGCGCCCAGGTGATTTTCTTGCGCTGCACCGGGACATCATCGCGTGTGATGTGGCGCTGATCACCTGCTTGCAGAACGATGATGGCATGGGGGGAGGCCTGTGCCTGTACCCGCATCGCATTGCAGAACCGCTCTCCGCTATCCGTGCCACACCAGAGCATGGAGCCGTCAGCGTCCAGCTTCAGGCCGGGCAAACGATCGTTCTCTACGGCGGCCTCCTCCCGCACGCACTGCTGCCGCTCACCCGTGGTCAAACACGAATCGTCTCGGTGCTCTGCTATCAAACCTCGTAAGCCGCCGCGGTTCCGCCCCCCAGCATCACCCAGTTGACGGCATTGAGAATCCGAGAGCGAAAACAGACGTTGTGGAAAATCGCCACGATCATCAGCGCAGCGCTGCCCTGCGTTGGGCGCGATGCTGGCAGCCGGGTACTTGGGAATGTACGAACTCGTGACCGAGTACCTGACGCTCGCGTACTTGTACCATCGTGCTGAGGACGAGATCGCGGCAACCGTCCGCTGTTATCTCAGGGAGTAGCTATCTAGCGAATTCTCAGCGCCCCGCAGCACGCCGAACGCCACGAGCGGGCTGTCTCGATCAAAGGATGTCTCAAAGCGTGTCTGGCCATGTGCCCCTGATGCAGGGTCCTTACACAATCTATTCTCATCCAACGATTTGCGTAGGTTGCCTAGCCGCTCGGCCTCCTGATTGGCCATCAGGTTCCGCCTAGCCCAGCGAAAACTGATTAAGCTGCACGTAGCCCGCATCACGACGTAGACGCCGATGATCCAGCGGTGGCGGCACGCAGCTTCACCGACGAGTTCGAAAAATTCTCGATGGCGGGTCATCGACGAAGGCGCTGCCTCCTCTTGCCGCGAGATGTGACAAAAAGAACACTCCGGGATATTCGACGCGAACTATTCGTGCCGTGCACCGGAGAATCCCTCGGTTACGGAGGATCGCCAAACATCTCTACGAATTCAGCCGGAAAGTTCCTCAGAATGTAAGGTTCTGATGCCATGAGGGGCGGCGCATCCACAGCGAGTAGAGGCAGCGTTCATCTCTTGCGCGACTGAGCCCTGATACGCATATAGCAGGCGAGGACCGACGCGGTGTTGAGGCATGGATTGTCGAGGAAAGGAGCCTGCCATGGAGAAGTACTACGCAGCATTCTATGCCTTCCCATTGGACGCGCGCTCGTTTATAGCGTCAGGGTCGGGTCCGCTCACTCCGGCTGCAGACTTGATTCTGATGCGGTGACTGGTGCGGATGATCTCGATCCGACGCCGCACGAACGAGACAATGGGACTGCTGACTCAGACGTTACACAGGACCCCATCGATTAGCGGCGGCTAAACGCCGCAAGGAATTCGCTCGCCCATGTTGAAAATGCCTGCCAATGGGTGATCCGTTGGTTCACGCGAAGGGAGAAGGACTCCCTCGCAGCGGTGGCCTGAACCCAGGCGGCCCTGATCACAACGACGCTTGGCTCAGTCGCCGCAAAGCCGCCTGCGCCACCTGTCGGTCACTGTGAGGTATTCTTTGGCCTTGAATGAGTTGCACCGTTTCCGTGCCCTTCCCAAGCAAGACGACCACCCCGTCAGGACGCGCGGCCTGAATGGCTGCTTCGATCGCTGAACATCGGTCCAGAATGACGCGCACGCGACCCGACGTGGAGCCGGTCGTCACTCCCTTCATCATGTCGCTGATAATCGCAGCCGGATGCTCTGAGCCTGGATTATCGCTCGTGAGGATGCAATGCTCAGAACCTGCGACCGCCGCCCGGGCCATCAACGGCCGCTTTCCTTTGTCGCTGTTCTGGCTGCACCCCAATACCACGACGCGTCGGCGCCGCCCAGCCAATGGCGCCAATGCCTCCAGGACTGCTGTTACGCTCTCCGGGGTATGAGCGTAGTCGACGTACACGTCTATTCCACTATTACTGTCTAAATATTCAAGTCGTCCGAATCCGATTGGCATGCCGAAGGCCCTCGATTGCGACATCTACGCCGACGAGTTCCTGCGTCAGCGCGAACGCCCCCAACAGGTTGTACAGATTGTGCTTGCCAAGTAATGGAGTGAGGAGTTCCCTGCCACAAAGCGAAAGACTCATGCCATGGGGAGTGAAGCGATACTCATCAGGCCGAATATCGCCGTTATCGAGACCATACGTGATCACTCGCCCACGGACCATCTTTCGGATCTCACGACCGATCGGATCATCAATGTTCAAGACAATGACGCAATCCGGGGTTTGAAGGGATGAGTCGATGAAGAGTCGCGCCTTCGCGGCTGCGTATGCTTCCCATCCACCGTGGTATTCCAGGTGATCGGAGCCAAGATTAGTAAATACCACTCCGGAAAATTTCAGGCCGTGCAGTCGGTTTTCGGCAATGCCAATCGAGCTGGCCTCCAGCACCACCTTGGTAGCACCGTTCCCGAGCATGTGGCGCAACAGACCATGAAGCTCGAAGGGTTCCGGTGTTGTATTGCTGCTGGGTCGATGCCCCTCCGGTGATTTGCGTATGAGGGAACTTATCATGCCGATGCGAACGCCCGCATAGCGCAGGACATCGTGAATCAAATGGCAGACCGTGGTCTTTCCCTTTGTCCCAGTCACACCATACAGTGCCAGTGCATCGTGAGCGTTCTCAAAGAAATTCGCCGCCATCAACGCATATGCCTGTTGCGGGCACTGCACGATGATTCTGCACGCAGAAGGTTCGGATTGGGCATCAGCGTCATCAGTCCCGACGAGAACACCGGACGCTCCTGCGCTGAGTGCCGCGTTCTCACTGCTCGTTGGCATCCACTTCAAGCCCAGCTTTCCGAAAATCGCCCCCGGCCGAATATTGTTCGGATGCATTGCTAATGAGGACACTTCCAGTTCTTCGTCGATCTGTGCGAGAACATCAATGCCCGACATCAATTCGCGAAGCTTCATGCATCGAACTCCTCAACCCGCCCCTCCACCACCATTCCCTTCGAAGATGAGGCATGGATGATGCTCATGCCACCGCAAGGCAGTCGCAAGAGGAGCCCCACGTGCACGGTGTTTGGTAGGCCGGCGCTGCTAAACCGCAATCGTGGAATCGCAGCGGCCAGTTGATTAGTGGAGTGGCGTGGAATGATCCTGGCCGCAACCTCCCGGTACAGGCGCTGTGCGAGACCCGAACAATCCATTCCCGACTTCGTCGTCCCGCCGGCACAGTATGGCGTACCCAAAAATGACCGCGCTATGTCAAGCCACCGTCTGTCTGTTGGGTTGACGGCCTGGAAGGCACGCGGTTGCACATCGGCAAGCGGATCATTTGTCCAGCCCACAGTTCCATCGCTGGCACGGACTAACCAGGCCTCCTTGGTTAGTGCAATCAACCTGACTGGACCGTCGCCGGACACTATTTCCGACGCAAGGGTTACGCACGTGCGTTCGCGCCACAAACGCGTAACCGGACGAACCGCCGATCGCAGCTTGGCCTTCTCTTCCAGACATGAAAAACTAACGAGAAGGCGCCATCGTGGCCCGATGACCTCTCTGAGCCCGTTCGTGAGGCTGGCCCCAAGTTCCTTGAGTAATACACATCCTCGCACCCAAAGCACCCGGTTGTCCCGGTCCACGTCAAGGTCCCACTCCATCCAGGTCCAGGGCGTACTGGCGGATGAGTCCGTCGCGTACGCGTTCAAGATAGGCCGTCGTAAGAGCAGAAATGAGCTCCACCTCGCCCGCCCCGACACGAGAGATGCTGAGCGATGCCGGAACCGACGCATCGCGGTATCGAGGATGAAGAAAGTCTTCCATCACGCTGCAGTCTGGATCACTCCACGGCCGCTTGAATTCCTAATCACGGTTCCAAACGATCGGCTGATGGCGATGAGATGTTCCAGCAGGGCATCCGCGTCATGCCCGTAGAGAATTGCCGGCTGATAGCGACCACGAACGGGAACAATCTCCACGGACCGCACATGATGGTTCGCGATCTTCAGCTTTACGAGCATGTTGTCCCCCCAGTAAGAATGATCATGACCAAAGATAAAGTTTCCGAGAGAATAGAAGATTGGGCGCTGCCGGTAAATCTCAATGCTCCCCGGAACATGCGGATGATGTCCAAGTATCACGTCGGCGCCGCAATCGACGAAATCACGAGCGAGTTCAACGAGCCGGGGCCACGGAGTCGCACGGTTCTCTAGGCCCCAGTGGATGGACAAAACTAGAACATCCACGGACGCTCGAATACGGCTAATATCCTGCCCGACGACGAGCGGATTGAGTGGCGCAACCCCGCAATCGCGAGTGCTGGCATAAATCCAGTCAGGGCCAACCATCGAATACCCCAGGAACCCGATGGTTTCGCTACCTATCGAGATGACGGCTGGCGACCGTGCATCCTCAAGGCAGACGCCAGCCCCTACGATTGCGATGCCGCTTTCGCGCAACGCCTCTAAAGTATCGTGGAACGCTAGCTCTCCGTAGTCAAGCGCATGGTTGTTCGCAAACGAGAGTACGCGAAAGCCGGCGGTTGCCATCGCTTGTGCGTGGTTAGGGCTGGCCTGATAATTAATATCATTGGAAGCGGGACGTCCTCGACGGGAGAGGGGACACTCAAGATTGCCGAACACCATATCGGAGCCACGCAGTTCATCCGCCATAGCCCGAAACACGTAATTTGCGTCGTTCTCCACCGCCTTCGGAAGTTCGACTGGGAGGCTCGTTGCCGCATGCGACGTCGCGTGAATACCTTGAGTGGAACGATCAAGAGAAGCTAGCCATTGATGACTTTCTGACGAATTGATGAATGGGATCTTGTAGTTGGACTCTAAACCAATCACACACGATGAGACTTCAGGATAGTGGTAGAAGACTCGCGGTGGTTGCAACCGACGATCCAACATGATGTCGCCCACTGCGGAAATCGTTACCGAGCTCACTCCAGAGTCACCGAGGTCGACTGCTTAGCACCGATCGACGCCTGAACATGGCTGGTTCCAAGCGAGATCTGGTAAGACCCGGGCGGCAGGCCAGACAGGCTGAATGGAACACCAGCCTTGACAGAAGGCCAACTTCCGATCCGTTGAAGCAACGCCGTCAGGTTCCAGCCGTTGGGGCCCAGAATCTGCGGCGTACCCTCGAACTTGGAGTTCACGAGTAATGCGCCACTGGGCCCCATGCGAACCATTATCCCCTTGAGCCATTGATCAGAGGTGAGCCAGGTTCCTAAAACCCAACCCTCTGTATGCATCACGGCGTAACGGAGTTGACGCGGTGGTATATCGCGAAACCGCATTTTCACCCAACCCGTCGAGTCGGTCGTAGCAATCATCATGTTACCGGTGTCAGTTTCTACAAACACGAATGCATTTGAGCCGGCACTGCCGCTAGCTGCCAGGACCTGCACGCGTATCTCATCGCGGTTAAGGTTTCCCAGCTCAAGCCTGACCGGCTGCGACTCGCGTCCCAATTCGATCTGGACCTCGATAACATCGCTGAAGTCATCGCCGAGCCTAGCTCGCAATCGGTGGTTACCGGGAAGCAGTCCCCCCATCGCAAAGGTGCCGTCTGACTTTGTCACCGCGCTCCCTGGTCCACCTATCTCCTCGACCGTAGCGAATCGCGCTGGGCGCGAATCCCCGTCGACAACCATACCCCGGATAGTAGACGCGTCGTACTGGAGCATGATCGACTGCTGCGACTGAGATTCCACCTTGACTGTCTTGGACGGGGTGGTTCCGTGCTCGGCACCGATCCACCGTACGTTCCAAATTGCAGGATTGATCTCGCTCGTCTCGAACGTGCCGTCAAGGGCAACCTGTGTGGAAACCTGACCGGAGCCGCCGAGGACGCGCTGTTGTGTCGCTCCAAGCGGCGAAGACTGATTGTAAATCACACCTGCAAGCGCCCCGGCGGCGGCAGGAGTCCAGACGAGCGTGCCGCCAGCTGCAGGGCGGTCACCGATCAGCACTCTGCCGCTAACGATGACGTCCTGCACTGAACACTCGACCTCAAAAATGTCATCTTGGCGAGGAATCTCAACGCTGTGTTCGCAAACGACGGTTCTGTCACGCGACAGGCTGACCCGCACGGGTCCAGGCGGTACTTGGCGGATGGTCGCGGATCCATCCTGCATGGCTGCGGATAAGCGGTCAATTTCACCCGTATTCTCGTCTATCGAGATGTTCGCGGTCCCAGTGAAATCCGAATTAGATGTAACTCGAACTGTCGTTCCCTTCTCGAGTCGAATATCGCCAATGTCTGACAGCCCAGTGCTGCCGTCGACCGTGACGGAACGAAAGGCACGTGCATAACCGGGTAGATCAAAGCGCAGAAGCGAGGGCTGGGGCCCAATCCCTCGGAGAGTAAACATCCCTTCGTCTTCACTTAGTGTTCGCAACGTATTACCTGATGACCACGAGAGCAATGGTCCTCCGGTAATCGGTCGCGTTGTCCACACTGCCACGCCTTTCGCAGGCATTCCATCTTCGGTGACGACACGCCCGCGAATCCGGTTACCCGTTTCGGGGTGTAAGACTCCAAGGTCAAGATCTTCCCCTCGCCTTCCTTGGACTTCGCGCAGCAAGCTCAGAGTGGACGGCGAGACAAACTCAAGACGCAAGGCCTTATCCGGTTCCACCGCCACCTGGAAATCGCCACCAACGATCCGCTCCTCTCGCGAGTGCCCGCCATCGAGAATTCGGACTGCTGCGCCTTCGATCTGTTCGCCCGAAGCCTCAATGAATCGTCCAGTTACAACGAACGCGCGAGTGACTTCAACTGTCACCTCCCGCGACAGCGGCGCGCCAAGTGTTTTCTTAAAATCAAGGTACCCGCTTGCCTCGACAGCCACATCGAGGGGATTGGCAACTGACACGTCGTCCAGCACGGCCAATCCCTTTTTGTTTGAGATAGCCCTTCGGCCGAACTTCGCGCTAACCAGTGCGCCCACTACAGGCCTCAGGTCAGTGTCGTCAACAACACGAACGGTGAGCTGCTCGCCGCTCACGAGAACTATTGGCCCCAGGTCCATGTGCTGGTCGCCTAGGGACACCTCCGTGAGACGTGGCGCAAAGCCCTCCCGCCGCATCGCCAGAACGAACTTGCTTCGTGCTGGTAAGTTTTTCAGCATCCATCTGCCGTCCTCGGTCGTTTTTCCTCGACGCGCCGCGATCACGCTAGCTCCCGACAACCAGCCTTCGGCGGTGACTTCGACGCCCTCAAGTGGATGATCCTTTCCATCGACCACCGTGCCCGTGATGGAGAACCCCTCGCTCATTGTGATTACGGCCGGGAATTCGCCGATTTTCAGAGGAACGGCTTTGGCCGCATGGTTAGCTTCAGTGAGTACCAGCGTGAGCGACGCGCGATTCGGAAGGGATTCAATCTGGGCAATTCCCTGTCGGCTGATATACTGCGCGGCAAGTTGCGGATTTCCTTTATCAAGGATCGTCATGATCGCAATATTGGCGTCCAACGGCGTTCCATCTGCGCTTTCCACCCGAAAACTCTGGCTCGTCGCGGGCAAGATGACGAGCGGGCTCTTCGAGGCAAGCGACGGTGTTACACTCGCCCACCAAGTGCCTTCATCACGCCCCAGCACCCGCACCCTCCATTCCGCGTCTTGCGCGTATGGAACCTCGATCACCCCATTTGCTGGAACAGGCCAAGAAGGCAACATCGATTCAGGAACCTCAAGCCACATGGCCTTTGGTGCTGCACGCAACCGGAAGGCCTCTGCGCTCCTTTTTGGCTCAACTTCAAGCCTCATTTTTCTGACATCATCATCCGGACTCATCTTCGGATCTAATGGGCGATTGGGCGAGAAGCGAAACGGCGGGATTTCGTCAGACCATGCCCATCCAAACGCTAGCTCTCCGGGAGCCGAGTCCGACATCGCCGTCCAAACCCCGTCCGCATAACTAACGACCTGGAGTCTCTCCGATTTCGGCCGATCGCCACCATGGGCCGAGGCCGCAACCAAGAGCGCGACCGCTGCGATCCATCTCATTGCCACTCCGCCAATATGAGGCGTCCAGCGGTGGGAGCTCCATCGTTTCGCCAGCGGGCGGAGAGATTCATTAGAAACGCGACTTCCTTTTCCATTAGATCGGCTCGCAACGAGGCGACGTCGGTAGGTGCCGTAAACGGGAGCCGCAGGACACTGGCCGGCCTGTCCCGATGCAGTACGACCATTGACCAGTGAGTAATGCCATCGATCACCTCCCGAACCACTAAGGCTGGCCCCTCGGGCATAGCGAGCACATCGTCGACGACACGCTTCTGCTTGAGCCACTGCATTCGAGCTTCTGGGTCCTTCATGTATAAGAGTTGCTGCGGCTGGGAAAGTTCGCACTCGTCAAAAACATTCAACGGTTCTGTCTGCCACACATGGGCTAATTTGCCGTCTTTTTGATAGAGAAAAACACCAGGCTCGACGCCCGGTACGACAACATACGAGCCGTCCGGAAAAAACCGAACTGCCCCGTGACTGATAAACCCACACCGCCCCAAGATCTTCTTGTCGGGTCCGACTGAGGAAAAATGGACGGGATGAAGATCCTTCAGTCCACTGCTCAGGGTTCCCGTCCAAGCGATCGCTCCATCCGGAGCCCACACTCCGTTTTCCCGCCGAGAACCGAGCAACAGGAGCTTGTCCCCATGGACGTCGATATCCACGACCATGTCAAAAGGGAGGAGATGACCGGACGACTCCGTGAGTTGCTTCCAAGCAACCCCGGCGACCGTGTGTGCCGTTACTAGGTAATCGGTAGAGAGCCCTAGCATGCTGCATTCGAGGCACTGGCCCCTAATCCCGCGTACGACATTCTTCAGCACGTGGAGGTCCTCGGTGCGAACTTTGACAACACTCTCCTCGAAGGACGTCATGTAAAGGATGCCTGGCGACTCCCACCGCAAGTCGAGTGCGTACGCAGCTTTGCCGGCAAGAGGACTGTCAGAAATGATGCGAAGCCTGTTCGCTTCCGGTGCACGGTTTCCAATCAGCACGATCCCACTTCCGATCAACAGGAGTGTGAAGGCTGATGCAAAAGCGTGCATTTTCATCATGATAGATAACTTAGTGCGACTAGCAAGCGTATCGACTGTCTATCTCGCTGACCGGGACGACTCCGCCTCAGAATGGCTACTCTGCACACGTCACGGCCGGTTGTCCGGGCTCAGAACAACACCAGGCTGTACTCGGGCAGCACCAAGCCTCCATTGTGTAGCAGGACTCTCCTCCCTGTGTGTCCCAGCAGTACGTACACCCTGGACCATCCCCTCCGCACAGGTACCAGCCGCTGGTCATGTCGTATAATGGAGCTGTCTCCTCAGCATAATCACAAGAGTAGGCTTCAACCGGGGACGGAGTCAAAAGCGCGGCCGCAGACAACGGTAGCAATCCCTTGAGCACTCGCATCGAGACTTCCTCCTTTGCATGATTTCACCAACCTGATACAGCAATGCACGACACTGTGGTCGTGGAACCCGGATCCTTCACACCCCGCCCATAACGACCGAGAACCTTACGGAGTGAGCGAATTCTTTGAGCCCTCGGAGACTTCCCTTTTCGATATCACTCCCTGTGCGCCAGATCTCCTTTGCTGCGTCAAATATTCGGCTCCTTCATCATGCCCGTCTAGTGTCATCTTTTTCCATTTCTAACTAGCCGCCGAGAATTGCGGCGGTACTCATCAGGCGTCATCCCGGTGAATTTTCGGAAAACGCGAAAGAAAGTGGCTCGTGTCTCTCCGCCTCAGAATGGCTACTCTGCACACGTCACGGCCGGTTGTCCGGGCTCAGAACAACACCAGGCTGTACTCGGACAGCACCAAGCCTCCATTGTGTAGCAGGACTCTCCTCCCTGTGTGTCCCAGCAGTACGTACACCCTGGACCATACCCTGCGCACAGCCACCAGCCGCTGTTCGTGTCGTAGAATGGAGCTGTCTCCTCAGCATAATCACAAGAGTAGGCTTCAACCGGGGACGGGGTCAAAAGCGCAACCGCAGACAATGGTACCAATCCCTTGAGCACTCGCATCGAGACTTCCTCCTTTGCATGATTTCACCAACCTGCTACAGCAATGCACGACACTGTGGTCGTGGAACTCGGGTACTTCATACCCTGCCCGGAACGAGCGAGAACCTTACGGAGTTAGCGAATTTTTTTGAGCCCTCGGAAACTTCCCTTTCGATGCGCCATAGCGCGAGCGATCGATCACTCCATGTGCATCAGATCTCGTTTGTTGCCTCAAATATTCGGCTCCTTCCTCATGCCCGTCTAGTGTCATTTTTTTCACTCGTACCCCCCCCCCAAGAGTTGCGGCGGTACTCATCAGGCGTCAACCCAGTGAATTTTCGGAAAACGCGAAAGAAAGTTGCTCGTGTCTGAAACGCGGCGTAATACCCGATACTGGTCGTCGAGATTCTTGTTCGCGCCAACAGTTGCTTTGCTCGAGCCACCTGATGACCTTTGAGATACGCTGAGGGAGCAATCCCAACCGCGAAGCGGAAACGCTTGGTGAAGCAGGAGGGACTCAGGTTGAGCTGTCGCGCGAGCTCTGAGGCGTGGGGCGGAGACTCGTGAACAAAGCATGATCGTAGGTACGCTTTGGCCGCGCGCAGCAGCTGCTGAGGACTATGCCCCGCTTGCATGGCTGTACCCTGTCAACGATCTCCCAGATTTCCCCCCGGTTGATCACTTAAAAATTCCCCCCCCAGGTTGTGCGATCGTGACGCGCGTGAGCGCGTCTCCCGGGACCTCCAGGTCCCATCATCAGTGCGGTCGTGAGACCGCCTCCGCTTTGCTTGGTCTGTTTCTCTTTCTCTCGTAGCAGGCCCTGTGGGAAAGTTGAAAACGCGGCTTTTTGCGTTTTCCACTTTTCCATCAGGGCTCGTCCT
>JBGSYJ010000242.1:0-4984 GCA_041750915.1 Thermoanaerobaculia bacterium
CGTCTCCGGCCACATGGTGGATCGTGCTTCGGAGCAGCGGATAGTGTGTGCAGCCGAGAACGAGGGTATCGATTCCGGCGTCGACGAGCGGTGTGAGGTAGATCTCGGCCACTTCGCGGGCGACGTGTGTGTTCGCCCACCCTTCCTCCGCGAGCGGGACGAAGAGCGGACAGGCCTGCTCGATCACTTCTATTGCCGGGTCGAGCTCGTGAATCGCCTTCCTGTAGGCTCCCGCCCGGACCGTGCCCTCCGTCGCGATCACGCCGATCCGTCCGCGACTCGCGGAAACGGCGGCCGATGCGCCCGGTCCGATGACTCCGATGACCGGGATCTCGAGGCGGTCCTGAAGCACCGGCAACGCGAACGCAGTCGCGGTGTTGCAGGCGACCACGAGCATCTTGATGTTCTGCCCGATCAGATGATTCGCAGCTTCGAGAGCGTAACGCTCGATCGTCTGCGCCGATTTGGTTCCGTAAGGAAGACGCGCGGAGTCTCCGAGGTAGATGAGCGACTCGCGCGGAAGAGCTCGCGCGATCTCGCGAAATACGGTCAGCCCACCGACGCCACTGTCGAAGATCGCGATCGATCGCGACTCCGACTCACTCTTCCGGCGGCCCGTCATTGGCAGGCGCACCGCCCTCGCGCTTGATGTTGTACTGCTCGATCTTTTTGTACAGGTTCGACCGCGGCGTGTCGATCGATTCGGCAGTCTTCGACACATTCCAGCCATTCTCGCGAAGCTTCGCGAGAATGAAAGTCTTCTCCGCCTGGTCCTTGAAGTCCTGCAGCGTCGCGAGACTCATCGCGCCGCTGATGATCTCCTGAGGCGCGCGGAAGAACTCCGACGGAAGATCGCCGATATCGATCGTCTCCGACGGGCACATGATCACAAGGCGCTCGATGAGGTTTCGCAGCTCACGGACGTTCCCGCGCCACGCTGCATCCTGAAGTGCTTTCTTCGCGGCCGGACTGAAAGTCTTCGCGCGGTAGTTGTGCTCCTGGGAGAACAGACGCGCGAAGTGATCTGCCAGGAGAGGAATGTCCTGCTGCCTCTCGCGCAGCGGCGGCGTTCTCACCGGAATCACGTTCAGCCGGTAGTAGAGGTCTTCACGGAACTTGCCCGCCTTGATCTCCTCGGTCAGGTCCTTGTTGGTCGCGGCGATGACTCTCACATCGACATTCACGACGGTCGCCGAGCCGACGGGCTCGACCTCCCCTTCCTGAAGTACACGGAGAACCTTCGCCTGCGTCCGGAGCGACATGTCGCCGACTTCGTCGAGGAAGATCGTGCCGCCATCCGCCGCCACGAACTTGCCGGTCTGTTTACGCACGGCGCCCGTGAATGAGCCCTTCTCGTGACCGAACAGCTCCGACTCGATCAGTTCCTCGGGGATCGCCGCGCAGTTCACCTGCACAAAAGGTTCGTTGGACCGCGACGAGAGGCGATGGATCTGACGCGCGACGAGTTCCTTGCCTGTACCTGACTCACCCTGAATCAGGACCGTCGCTTTCGTCGGCGCCGCCCGTTCGATCTGCGCGCGGAGAGCGAGAACGTTCTCGGCCTCTCCCACGATCTGATACTCCTTCTCCGTCCGCTCCCGGAGCTCGGTGTTCTCGTTGACGAGAGCCCGCTGCTTGATCGCGTTCCTGACGGCTACGAGCAACCGGTCGCGATTCAACGGCTTCTCGAGAAAGTCGAACGCGCCGAGCTTCGTGCACTCGACGGCGGTCCGGAGGTCACCATGGCCGGAAACCATGATCACCGGACTCGTGATGCGCAGCGACTTGAGATTGTCGAGCACTTCCATCCCGTCGAGCACCGGCATCTTGATATCGAGCAGAATCGCGTCGTAGTCCGTCTTGCCGGCCTTGTCGAGGCCGTCCTGGCCCGAGCGTGCCTCGTCCACCTTGTACCCCTCGTACTCCAGGGTCATCCGGATGGCGTCACGAATCGAGGTCTCGTCGTCGATGACCAGTACTGTCTGTGCCATTTCACCCGCCTCACTGCATAGATCCGGCCAAAAGCAGAAGAGCTTGCCGATCGGCCGCAAAACCTATTGTGCCATCCTCGAGTTCCGGAACGACGAGCCTGGCATTGTGGCGAGGGATGAAGGAGTTGTCATCCCGAGCCTGGCCGTGCGGGCGGGAGGGGCGAGGGACCTCACGCGATGGTACATAGCTGACTTGAGAAGAGTCCGCGCGTCGACTCTTTAACGAATTGACTATGTACTACCGCCGGAGTTCCCTCGCCCCTCCCGCCCACACGACCAAGCTCGGGATGACAAGTCCGCGAAACTCAGGACGACAACTGGGCACGGCCCTGTTGACATCGCCCTCGGACCGCGCCCAGGCTCCCCCACCACCCCCTCTGCTACAATTCGCCCGCCTGAACGGCACACGGAGGACTTCCCTTGCAGGTCGAGCTTAGCCACAAGCCCAGATTATCGAAACTTGACAACGTTTTCGTGCTGATCGCCCAGGGCGATCCGAAAGCGATCTTCCCTTCACTCCCCGACGAGCTCTCGACATCCGTCGCGAAAGCGGCGAAGCAGGCTGGATTCACCGGCCGGGCCGACGAAACCATCACGTTCCTCCCGGAGAGCGGTCCTCGCAAAGTGACTCTCGTCGGGCTCGGTAAGGAGTGCACCCTTTCGAGCAGCCGGCTCCGGAGTGCGATCTACCTCCTTGCAAGAGCAGCACGGAAAGGGAGGGACGAAAAGATCGCGGTCTTCTTCCCATCGGAGATCAGCAACCTCGATCCCTACTTCTCCACGCGGCTTCTCGCGGATCTCCTCACTCATTCCGATTACCGCTACGACGCCTACGTCACCGTTCGCGAGGAGGAGGCGCCGAAGCCGATTCACTGCACGCTGAGCGTGCCCGCAGGCCTGTCGTCCCGCGAGCTCAAGGCGATCCGGAAAGAGTCCGAGGCCGTCGCGTCGGGAGTGACGACCGTGCGGGATCTGGCAAACGCTCCCCCGAATCTGGTGACACCGACCCGTCTTGCCGAGCGCGCGATGGAAGTCGCGAAGGAGACGGGCGTCAAATGCACCGTCTTCGATAAGAAGAAGATCGAGCGACTGAAGATGGGCGGGCTGCTCGCCGTCAACCGGGGATCGGCTGAAGAGCCTCGGTTCGTCATCATGGAGCACACGCCGTCTCGCTACTCGAAAACAGTCTGCCTCGTCGGCAAAGGCATCACCTTCGATTCCGGCGGCATTTCGATCAAGCCCTCCGAGCGGATGGAGGATATGAAGTACGACATGTGCGGTGCGGCGACCGTCATCGGGACCATGCAGGCGGTTGCGCAGCTCGAGATTCCGGTGCGGGTGATCGGAATCTTCGCCTCGACCGAGAATCTTCCCAGCGGTACCGCCTACAAACCGGGCGACATCATCACGATGATGTCGGGCAAGACGGTCGAGATCGTGAACACCGACGCCGAAGGCCGGATGATTCTAGGTGATGCCCTGCACTACGCGGGGCGCTACGAACCCGATCACCTCATCGATTACGCCACGCTCACTGGCGCCTGCGTTGTGGCTCTCGGCTCTGCCGCAACGGGCCTTTTCTCCAACGACACAGAACTGGCTCAGAAGTTGATTGAAGCCGGGGAGAAGGTCGGAGAGCGGCTCTGGCGGATGCCGGAGTGGGACGACTACAAGGAACTGATCCGCAGCGACTGGGCGGACATGAAAAATTCAGGCGGCCGGTGGGCCGGGGCGAGTTCAGCCGCCCTTTTTCTCAAGGAGTTCGTCGATTGCAGGTCATGGGCACATCTCGATATCGCCGGCACGGCGTACGTGGACGAGTCACCGCGCGGTCCGAGGGGCGCAACGGGTGCAGGCCTGAGGGCGACCATCGAGTTCCTCCAGTCGCTCGAATCCTGATGCACCGCCTCCGGGCGATGATGATCGCTCCACTTGCCGTTCTTGCGCTCGCCGCGTGCGGCGTCGAGCAGCAGATCCAGCAGGCAGCGGCAGTGGCCGCGCCCGTCGCGAGACCTTCAGACGCCGAGTTTCAATCACTCGATTCGCCGAGCATGCAGTTTCTTCCCCGGCTCGATGAAGTCACGGGCTGGACACTCGAAGATGACCCGCTCGTCGTCCCCGCCGAGCATCTCGAGATACAGCTCGGCAGCGACGCGGCGCATTTCCGTGAATACGAAGCGATGGACGTGACGATCGGCACGTACAGAACTGCCGCAGGCAAAGGTTTCGCCCGCGTGGAGATATTCAGGTTCCCCGATTTCGTCAAGGCTTTCGGCGCTTACTCCACGCGGCGCACCGAGAACTCGCAGCCGATGGAGATCGAGAACGAAGGTTTCCTGGCACCGCGATCGGCTCACGTCTGGCGCGGCCCGTTCTACGTTCGCGTTTTCGGCGGCGGAAGTCCGGAGGCGCAGCAGGGTCTGCCTGCTCTCGCAACGGCAGTCGCCAGCGGGATGCAGCCCGCGCCGGGCAAACCTGCCGTGTTCGATTTTCTGCCGACGACGACGCGTGTGGCAAACAGCGAATCGTTCTCTGCCGGGGGTGGCTTCGGGCAGCCGTTTCTGGCGAACTCGTTTACCGCCCGGTTCACGGTGAACAATCAGGAGATCGACGGTCTGATCCTTCCGGCGCCCAGCAAAGAAGTTGCGGCCTCCGTGCTCAACCGATACCGGCAGTTCTTCCTGTCAAATGGACGGGTACTCGATCCCATCCCGAACCTGGGCGAAGACAACTTCACGGCCGAGGATCGTTACTTCGGCAGAACGGTGGCATTCAGGCTGGATCGATTCGTCATTGCCTTCCGGGGATTCGGGGAGCGGAAGGCGCTCATTGATCAGGCAATCACGACGGATCAGCGAATCCTCGGCACGATCAGGACGCAGCTTCAACGCGCGGAACAGCAGGCCCGTCAGGCGTTGCGGCGGCCGGCCGGAACTCCGCGTCCGGTGGAGCCAGCGTGGGCTGATGAGCAAGAAGCATCGCCGCAGCAGTAG
>JBGSYJ010000243.1:0-11487 GCA_041750915.1 Thermoanaerobaculia bacterium
TGCGGGCTTGCTCATGTAGCCGGTGGCGCCGAGGGCTAGGCCCTTTGCAACGTCGGCGGGATCGCTGAGACTCGTGAGCATGACGACGGGAATTGCGCTGAAGTCGGGATGCCTGCGGAGTCGCTCGAGGATGGCGAAGCCGTTCGCGTCCGGAAGCAGGATGTCGAGCAGCATCAGATCAGGCTGCGGCTTCGCGTTGAGCGCGCGGATGATCTCCTGAAGGTTGCCCGCGGTGCGGCTTCCGAATCCGTGGCGCGTCAGAACACTTTCTATCACCCTCACGGTCCCGGGATCGTCTTCGACGACGAGGACGAGCGGAGCGGTTCCGGTGAAAGCCGGTGACGATGCGCGGCGTACGATGTTGACGAAGAAACCGCTGGCTCGAAGTTTCTCGTCGCCGATCATTGCCGCGTTTCTGAAGGAATGAGTGTCGTCGGGCGAGAGCTCGGGCTCGGCATTCACGATCCCGGCTAGGGCATTCTCAGCAGTGATTTCCTGATCGGACATTGTTTGATGGGTCCTCCGTGTGTGTTTGGGATTGTATATCCGTTGCCGTTGCCGTCGCCGTTGCCGTAGCGGTTGCCGTAGACATGAACCCCAGATTCCGACTACTCATCTCTCGCACATCACCGTTCGTACTTGTGATTTCTTTCGGACACGGCAACGGCAACGGCAACGGACACGGCAACGGCAACGGACACGGCCACGGCAACGGACACGGCCACGGCAACGGCAACAACAGCGGATCCGTTGTTACATCAGTCGATCGTCCGGCCCCCTCGCAATTCCTCGAGCGCCGGAGTTACGGAAGCGGTCAGATTCTCGACCAGCGAATCGATGTCTTCCAGTGCGCTCTTCTTCGCAGCTTCCTCGACGAGCCTCGCGCCCTCGGCCACACCGAGCGCGCCGACGTTCATTGCTGCGCCCTTGATCGCATGCGCAGATGCCCGGAGGCCCGAGGCATCTCTCGCCTCCGCGCTGCTGCGGAGGATCACGAGTTTCGCCGATGTTTCATTCATGAATGAATCGATGAGGCCCTTCACCATCTCGCCGTCGGGAGTGTCGTAGCTTCGCAGCTCGTCGAGACGAGCCCAGTCGATTACCGACGGAGTTGCGGTTTCACCGACCGGCAGGGGAGGCGAATCTCCCCCCGCATGTTTCGCGGTCTTTTCGAGCATTGCGCGCACGGCGTCGAAGTCGAGCGGCTTCGTGAGGTAGTCGTCCATCCCCGCCGACAGGCAGATTTCACGATCTTCCGGCATCGCGTCGGCTGTCATCGCGACGATCCGAGGCGCAGGCTGGTCAGGGTTCTCGTACGCGAAGTCGCGGATGCGGCGCGTTGCCTCCAGTCCGTCCATCTCCGGCATGTGCACATCCATCAGCACCAGGTCGTATGCAGTGCCGGTCATCACAGCCTTCGTCACCTGCTCTACCGCCTCGACGCCATTTTCGACAAAGAACGCGTCGTATCCCAGCCGTCGCAGCACGAGACCTGCGACTTTACGATTCACTTCGTTGTCGTCGGCGACGAGGATTTTCAGAGGGGCCGTAAGGGGGACTGTATGAAGTCCGGGGCCTGTCCTGTCGTGCTGGTGCTCCGCGCCAGTGTGATCGAGCACGCGGACGATCGAATCGAACAGCTTCGACTGCCGGACCGGTTTCATCAGACGCGCATTGAACAGCTGCTCCGGATCGTCCTTGCTCTGGACGAGCGAAGACGACAGGAGGATGAGTGGAAGATCGTGGTTTCGTTGCGTTTCGCGGATTCGATGGGCGAGGGTCATCCCGTCGACGTCAGGCATGTGGAGGTCGAGGATCGCCAGCACGAACGTTTCTTCCTGCGCGAGCTTCGCGATCGCCTCGTCCGCACTCGCCACCGCCTCCGGCTTCATTCCCCACGACTCGAGATGGGCGCAGAGGACCCGCCGGTTGGTTGCGTTGTCGTCGACGACCAGGACGCGCTGGCCGACGACTTCCGCCGTCGAGATTCTCGGTTTTTTTCTACGGTCCTCTGCCACGCGTGCTTTGATCGTGAAGGTGAAGGTGCTGCCTTCGCCCTCGCTGCTCTCGACGGAGACCGTTCCACCCATGAGCTCCGTCAACCGTTTGCAGATGGCGAGACCGAGACCGGTGCCGCCGTAACGTCGCGTCGTGGAGGCGTCGGCCTGGCTGAAGGGGATGAAGAGAATCGGAATTCGATCGGCGGGAATGCCGATACCTGTGTCTCTTACGCTGAACTCGAGCTCCGCGAAACTTTCCTCATCCGCGGCGCGCAGTTGGCGCACCGTGACGACGACCTCGCCCTCGGCGGTGAATTTCACGGCGTTTCCCGCGAGGTTCGTGAGGATCTGGCGGAGACGGATGGCGTCGCCGTGAATCAGCTCCGGGACGTCGGGCGAGACTTCGCATACGAGCTCGATCCCGACATCGCGCGCTCGCACTCCGACAATCTCGAGTGCCTCCTCGACGACCCCGCGCACGCTGAGCGGCTCATCCTCGAGCTCGAGTCTTCCTGACTCGATGCGCGAGTAGTCGAGGATGTCGTTGATGACGGAGAGGAGCGTCGTTCCGGAAACCTGAATGGTGCGGACGAAGTCCTGTTGCTCGGCGGTCATCCGGGTGTCGGCCAGAAGGCTCGTCATCCCCAGGACTCCATTGAGCGGTGTTCGTATTTCGTGACTCATCGTGGCGAGGAAGGCCGCCTTCGCCTGTGCCGCCTGGAGCGCCTCTTCCCGGGCCTCGAAGAGCTCTCTATTCCGGCGCTTGATCTCGTCAGCCTGCTCGGCGATGCGCCTGCGGCTCTGAACGAAACTGCGCGCGGTACGGTAGGTCAGGAAGCCCATCATCGTCTGGAAGATGAAGAGTCCCAGCGCGGAGAGTGCGACCCCGACAGGAGATGCGTTGCGGGCGATGGAGAACTGCGTGACCGTAGCGCCCGTGATGAGGGTGCTGGCAGCGAGAGCAGACATGCCGACCAGCAGAAGAGGGGTGCCCCCGACGCTGGTGAGGATGGTCGACATCCCGGTGACGATCGCCAGCGTGGGGACGAGCTGAAAGGATGAAAGGGCGATGGCGGCGCCGGCCGCCGCGGAGTCGACGACGAGACATCGCATCTCCGCGCGGCGGACGTTTCCTTTGGTGTTCTGAGCGAGGAGGCGGGCGACGTGGGGCCAGACGAGGGCGTAGATTCCGAGTGCGATCCACAGAGGCGTCTGCATTGGATCGCCCGCGCTGGTCCTTGCCGTGATGACGAGGAGGGCAAGGATCGGACAGGCGATGATCCGGACCAGGTGATCGAGTTTGACGATCGGATGGACGCGCGCAGCGAGCCGCCTGCGGCGGGTCGTCGTGGTTTCGGGGATGGCTGTCTCGGTCATCGTTCGGGAGTTGCCATAGTATAAGAGTGGATTCAATCCAATGAATCAGAACCACAGAGACACTCTGGCGACGTGCCTGACCCAGATCTTCGGGCGGGTCGAAGATGCGTTCGTGGATGCAGCGATGCCGATGCTCCAGTGGAAGGAGATGACCGGCGGCGAAACGCTCATCAGAGAAGGTGACCCCGCTGACGGCGTCTACTTCGTCATCAGCGGACGTCTTCGGGCCTACGTGAGCAAGAACGGCGAGCGGCACGAGATCGGCGAGATCGGTCGAGGTGAGACCGTCGGCGAGATGGGCGTGCTCACCGGTGAGCCCCGCTCCGCCACCGTCCTCGCCGTTCGAGACACCGTCGTTGCCCATGCGAGCCGTGAAGCGTTCGATCAGCTCTGGCACCGCCACCCGCAACTGCCCGTGCACATGGCACGCATCATCATCGAGCGTCTCAAGCGTTCCTCCTCTCGGACGGCCGTCCGGAAGCCGGCGACGGTCTGCCTTCTGGCAATTACCGAAGGCGTCGACATCAGGAAGGTGGGCGAGGATCTCGTGCGGGAGATGGACCGATGGGGCGTGTCGACCGTGGAGTCGAGCGCATCGATCGACGAGCGATTCGGCGAAGGCGCGGCGCAGACGACGCAGTCGGATTCGGACGTTCACCACAAGGTGACCACCTGGATGGACGACGTCGAGTTCTGGAACGAGTTCGTCCTTCTGCTGACCGACCCCACAGACACGGAATGGACACGGCGTTGCCTCCGTCATGCCGACGAGATCCTTCTCATCGGCCGCGCTGATGCTCCCGTCGAGATCTCAGCGCTCGAGCGCGACCTCTGCATGGGAGAGGGAAGGATTACGGGCGCCCGCCAGACGCTCGTGCTGCTTCACGCGGCAGACCGGAAGTCGCTGACGGGGACAGAGAAGTGGCTGGATCGGCGGCCCGTCGACGCCCATTTTCACGTCAGACCCGAAATCGGTCGCGATGTCGCACGCCTCGCGCGAATCGTCACGGGGAACGCGATCGGTCTGGTCCTCGCCGGCGGTGGCGCACGCGGCTTTGCGCACCTCGGGGTATTCAAGGCACTCGAAGAAGCGGGAGTCGAGGTCGATTTCGTCGGCGGCACAAGCATCGGTGGCGCCATGGCTGCTTACGTTTCGTTCGGCCTTCCGGCGCAGCAGGTGATTGATGGCGCGCGTAAAGTGTTTGCCGGAAATCCGACGGGCGATCTGAACTTTCTGCCGATGATCTCGCTGATCAAGGGAAAGCGAATGAAATCAGTCATCACCCGGGCTGTGACCGACATGGTGGAGTGTGAGCCGGACATCGTCGACAGCTGGCGCACGCTCTACTGCGTTGCTTCGAACTTCTCGACTGCAAAGGAAGTTGTGATCACCCGCGGTAAGATCGATCGCGCTGTACGGGCGAGTGTATCGATTCCTGTGGCATTGCCGCCGGTCGTATGGCAGGGCGAGCTGCTGATCGACGGCGGCGTGTTCAACAACTTCCCCACCGACATCATGGCGAAAATGGGGGCTCGCAGGATCATCGGAGTCGACCTCGCGCGGCGGAATCCCAGAAAGTACGAGTTTGAGGACGTGCCGAGCTCGTGGGAGTTGCTGCGCGACCGTTTCCGACCGCGCAAGCGCCAACGCTACAGACTGCCGGGCCTCGGCGCCGTCCTGATGGGAACGACCATCCTCTACAGCGAATCGCGGCGTGAACAGGCGCGGCAATCGGTCGACATCTACCTCAATCCCGAGCTCGCGGGCGTGAGTCTGCTCGACTGGAAAGCGTTCGACCGGATCGTCGAGCTGGGCTACGTGCACGCGAAAGAAGTGCTCGCGGCGATGCCGAAAGAAGATCTCGCACCTTACCTGCATCAGGCAAGTGAGTAGCGGGACATTCCGACGCGAAGTAGTCAGTAGCCAGGAGTCAGGAGTCAGTAGCCCACCCGCCCGTTCATGTCCATGGTGTGACGAGTCGAGTGTCGACTGTGCAGAAGTAGTCAGTAGTCAGAGCCGCCCAGCCAGGTGCGGGCTGGGCGAGCTACTGACTCCTGACTCCTGGCTACTGACTACTTCCCCTTCCGATGTCCCGTACCCGCACAGTGAAGCGGTACGACGTTTGGGGCATTCATCCAGTGACGTCGCTCCATGTGGCAGGGCCTTCCCAGGCCCTGCCTTTGCGGGTTGTAAGGAGGTACGAGGCCTGGAGCATTCATCCCGGGTCGTCGCTCCAGGTGTCGTACGTCTGAGCAATTCGGAAGAGGCAGGGCCTGGGAAGGCCCTGCCACATGGAGCGACGTCTCCGACGACGGCGGATCGGAATCCGCCGCTACGAGGTCGCTCCAGAACGCGCAAGGCGCTACGAGCGCTGGTCGCGGAGACGCCCCAGGGTACTCTCGAGGCTTCGTTTCAACTTCTCGGCGGCACCGTCGACGGCGTCGTCGATCGTCGACGCGGTATGACTGACAGCCATGGGTCGCAGCCCTTCGAGCCGCGCTTCCATCATGCAGCGTTTGTCGTCTTCACCACCCTTGTCACTGTTCAGATCGCTCAAATGAACTTCCACGCGCGTAATCCGGTCGCTGAACCGGCCCATCGCACCCTCGACTACACTCGTCACTTCTGACACGAGCGATTCCCGCCCTTCGATGTTGCTGTCGGTGTTGATCTGAATCTGCATCAGCCCCTCATTCCATTCGAGCAGTCGCATGCCGGACGCATACGCTCGTTTGATTATAGGTCGATGCAAGCTTCCGGCCCGGTGCAGGACGTCACATGAGTGTCACCGGGGTTATCTGCTGAGGTTGCTCGCGTCGAGGCGGGTAATGGCAGAATAGGCCTCATGACAACGAGACACGATGGGACAGACACTTCAACATCAGTCGGCCTGCTGATCCTGCGGTTCGGGTTCGGCGGCTACCTCATGACCCACGGATGGGGCAAGCTGCTGATGGTGTTCGATGGCAAATTGGGCAGTTTCGGCGATCCCATCGGCCTCGGCAGCCCGGCGAGCCTTCTCCTTACGACGTTCGCAGAGTTTTTCTGTGCGCTGCTGGTGGTGCTCGGACTCGGCACGAGGTTCGTGGCCATTCCGGTCGTGATCACCATGGCTGTTGCAGCCTTCGTCGCTCACGGCGACGATCCGTGGACGATGGGAGCGGCCGCGAAATTATTCATGTCAGGCGCGTCCAAATCGTGGGCGAGCAAGGAGCCTGCACTTCTGTTTCTCATTGCCTTTCTGACGCTCGTTTTCACAGGAGCTGGCAGGTACTCGCTCGACCATCTGATCGCGACTCGGAGGCGAGGACGGCGGCGGTGAAGATCGAAGGCATGGTTGCAGTGCTGCTCACGGCGACGATCCTCGCGGGATGCATATCCGCCCGCCAGGTTCCGGCAGAACCGCGACATCTGATCTACCTTCATGGCCGGATCGTGCAGGACCAGCAGAGCCTCAGGCCGCTGCATCCGGAATACGGCTATTACGAGATGGCCGAAATCACCGCCGCGTTTCGCGAGCGTGGATTCGTCGTCTCTGCCGAGATGCGACCGCAAGCGATCCCGTTCGACGAGGCTGTCGGTACTGTCGTGACTCAGGTGCGGCAGCTTCTCAATTCCGGCGTGCCGCCGGAGCGCATCACGATCGTCGGAGCCTCGATGGGTGCCGCCATCGCGTTCCGCACATCGGCGCGACTTCAAAATCCCGACATTCGCTTTGCGCTCATGGGCCCTTGCCTTTCCACGAACGCGCCGGCCGTCGCAGTGGAAGAAGACTCAGCGCCGGCGGGACGGCTGCTCGTTATTCGTGATGAGAGCGATGTGCCGACTCGGGACTGCCCAGCGTGGAATGGCGACACGGAGCGGTTTCCTCAGCTGCAGGCGCGGGAGATCGTCGTGAACACCGGCCTCGGGCATGGTTTTCTTTACCGCCCGCTGCCGGAATGGTTCGAGCCTGTAGTGGCGTGGGCACTCGCAAAGGACTGAGCAATGGGAGCATCATGTGGCAGGGCCCTCCGAGGCCCTGCCGTTTCCGTGATGTAGGGAGCTACGACGCGTGGAGCATTCATGCCGGGACGTCGATCCAGGTGTCGTACACCGGAACGGTTCGGAAGAGGCAGGGCCTCGGAGGGCCCTGCCACATAGGGCTCAACCGGCGAGGATCTCGGCGACTCCCCGTTGTCTTGTCTGGCGAAGGGCGCCACTGACCGAGGTGAGCTCGTTGCTCGAGGCGGCGATCGATTCCCGCAGTCGTGACTCGAGTTTCCGAGTGGCCTCGAGCCGCGGCGTGAGGCGTGAAAGGGAACCGGTCAGTGCTGCGGACGCAACGCGGTTCGCCGCCAGTTGCCGGACTGTCTTCTGGCGGTTGGCGATGAGCAGCTGCTGATCCCGAAGGGAAATGTCATCGTTCAGGTCGTAACGGAAGTCGTCGAGCTCCTGCTGCTGCTCGGTGATTCTCGCGTTCAGCCTGTCGAGGTCCTGCTGCATGGCGAGAACCTGATCTTCGAGCTCGTCGCTCGTCTTCGAAGCCGCAGCGAGCTCCTGCTGCAGCTGAGCCAGGTCGAGCCGCTGGGTCTCGTGCAAAACGCGAATCGCGTCCTCCTGCGTTTTGAGCCGTTCGATCGCCGATGCCGTCTGGTCGCGCAACTGATCCATCGTATCGCGCACGAGCTGATCGTTCTCGTACCACTCCGCGAATCGGACCGGAGTCATTCCGCCGGCTTCAGGATGCTCGCGGGGATCGAGCCGGTGATTGAAAGCGCCGGCACGCATGCGCGGCCAGGCAGCCTGCAACCGGGAGCTGTAGTAAATGCGCACTGACTCAGGCTGAAAGAGTTTGAGGCAGACGAGTCCTAGAAACATGAAGAGCAGAAACGCCTTGATCGTGCGGCGGGTAGCGCGGAAGGATGCTGAATTCTCCATCTCGGCGATGACCCGGGCGCGCGTTTCCGGACCCTCGCGAACGAGATCGATACCGTATCGATTCGCCAGAAGCTGAGGCGTCTGCACCGCCTGATCGAATGTCGTCAGCTCCGAAATACGCGCGGTCTCCGCTCGCCCTAGTTCTCTCTGCAGGCCGGCAATCTCCCGTTCAATTGCCGCGGCCGTCGGACCCTTGCCGTATCGTCCACTCGCTCCGCTCCCGGCGATCTCGCTTTCGAGGTCGCGCTGCCGCGTCGCAAGGGTGCGTCGACTGTCGGTGATTCCACGGTCGAGCTCCGCCGCGACCTCAGCCCGTTTCGTCGCGATCGCCTGCTCGTTACTCCGCGCGATGTTCGCTTCGATATCACGCATGAAAACCAGCTGCGTGAGGAACGGCGCGGTGATCGTGAATGTGAGAATGACGAGCACGACCCGGGCGCCCAGTGCCACATGGTCCCGGCGGATCCTCCATCGCCCTCCCGCGTCCGCAGCCGCTCGGGCAGACCGGTCGTGCATGATGAACATCGCATCGAGACTTCCAACGAGCAGGAAGACGATGAGTCCGGCGAGTCCTGCCGACAGCCAGGCGACCGTGCCCGTTGACGTGGTGTAGCCGAAGTATCCCCACGCAATCGCGTCGCACAGGGCGATGGACACGATGTTCACCGAGGCGAGGAGGAGCCAGACCTCTGCCATCCCGTCGACGAGCTGGTTGCCGTACGGCTTGAGGCGGAAGAGTCTCCAGAGCGTTCGGAACATGGTGATCGCTACGGCGCAGTTCCGCCGGACAGAATCGATGACGTCATGATCAGCAATACGTTCCTCGCGCCGTATTGTGCACAACCGGGTGGTGCGCTGATCCCAATGGACTTCAGGTAAGCAAAGGAGGTGTCATCCTGAGCGGCAGCGAAGGATCCCCCAAGTGCTTGCGGTAGAGCGAGCCCTGAGGGGATCCTTCGCTTCGCTCAGGATGACACGCGCTCGTCGCCGCCTAACTGAAGGCCACTGGCTGACACGTTTTCGTGAAGTTCCTCACGAAAATCCGGAGCGAACTGAGCGATACTTTCAGAAAACGAACGGTGGCAGGGAGGTTCATGATGAGGAAAGCAGCGGGGTTGGGCTGTGTTCTTCTGGCCATTCTCATCTCGTCAACGGCGTCCGGGCAGAGTCGGCAGTTGCACTGGGAGGAGCTCGCCGTGACGGCGCATCTCGATGCCGAGGGACGACTCCACGTCGACGAGAAACAGGTAATGGTCTTCACGGGCGACTGGAACGGCGGCGAGCGTACGTTCAACCTCCGACCCCGGCAGGAGCTGGAGCTCGAAGGCATGGGCCGCATCGATCCGGCCACCGGCGCAGAGATTCCACTCAGTGCAGGATCCACCTCGTTCGTCGACAGCTATGAGCTCCAGAACAGGAACGTCCTTCGTTGGCGGAGCCGCGAGACTTCCGACCCTCCCTTCGACAACACGACCATCACTTACGTGCTTCATTACACACTGTCGAACATTCTCGTGAAGCAGGGAGATGGATTTCTTCTCGATCACGACTTCGCATTCACTGATCGCGCGGGACCCATCGAGCAGTTCAGCCTGGAGCTGACGCTCGATCCCGCATGGCGCCAGACGGGAAGTGAGTCGCTGACTCGATCGGCTAAGCTCCTACCCTCCGGAACCGGGTATGTCGTCACGATTCCGCTTGCGTACGAAGGCAGCGGCGAGGTGGCAGTCAACCCGGGAGCACCCCCGATCTTCAAGGCGATGCTCGGATCGATTGTTCTGCTGCCCGCGCTGTTCCTCGG
Source organism: Thermoanaerobaculia bacterium (assembly GCA_041750915.1). GTDB lineage: Bacteria > Acidobacteriota > Thermoanaerobaculia > Gp7-AA8 > Gp7-AA8 > JBGSYJ01. The sequence continues at coordinate 10,100 of JBGSYJ010000243.1, forward strand.
CATCGTCCTGCTCCGTGAGAACTCGCTGGGGCGTTTCGCGCGGGTCCGGCCCGAGGCGATCGACAGGCAGTGGATCGAGTCGAACCTGCTGCCGCTTCGGGCCGAGCTCGTTGGCACACTCTGGGATCAGAGTGTCGGGTCTGACGAGGTATCGGCCGTGATTGCGCGACTGGTGGCGGAGGGGAAACTGAGAAGCCGAGTCTCGGGTGACTCGATGGAGCTCGATCTTCTCGTTCCGCGCTCGAAGTTCGAGGGGTACGAGCTCGAGCTGATCGACCAACTTTTCTTCGATGGGGACAGGACGAGCACCGATGCGGTGCGCGCTCATTACAAGGAGACCGGATTCGATCCCGCCACAATCATCAGCAACGATCTCAATGCACTCGCCGCGCAGCGTCTGCCGCCGGCGAAAGGTACCGATGTCGTCGGATGGCTTTCCTGTCTTTCGTTTCTCGCTGCGGCCGGCATTCTCATTTATTTTGCCGTCAAAGAGCCCGATTCCCGACCCGTTGCGGCAATCACGGGGATTGGTTCTTTTGTGCTGCTGATCATCAGCGCCATCGCTACGAGCTCCTGGGGGAAGAGGATGGACAGGGGACTCATCTCTGCTCTGCTCAGCCTTATTCCGGCGGGCATCGCTGGTGGTATCGCAGCGTGGCTGCTGCGCACGGAGGGTGGCCCGTGGGGGCTGTCCGAGCGAATGCTCCTCGCCATCTCACTCATGGCGCTCTGGATCATCCTCGGAGCGATCAGCAGTCTTCGCTCAAAGGGGACGCGCGAGTCGATCGAAGCGCGGAAGATGCTCACCGCCGCCCGAGAGTATTTCAAACGGGAGCTGAAGAACGAGCGGCCGGCGCTGGACGATAAGTGGTTTCCCTACCTCCTCGCGTTCGGCCTTTCGCGCGATGTGGAGAAGTGGTCGATGAGTTTTCCATCGGCCGCATCGACGATGAGCACATTTCCCAGTTCGAGCAGCTCATCGGGCTACTCCGGTTCATCGTCCTCTACGAGCTCCTGGAGTGGTGGCGGCGGCTCGTTCGGTGGCGCGGGTGCCAGCGGAGCCTGGGCAGCGGCTGCGGGTGGCATGTCCGCGGGAGTTGCAAGTGCGAGCTCGAGCTCAGACGGCTCATCGGGCGGTGGGGGAGGCGGTTCCTCAGGTGGGGGCGGTGGCGGAGGCTGGTGAGTCGCGGTGGAGACGTCTTCATTCTGAGCGAAGCGAAGAAATGGTCAGGCCGGCATAACCTCGTCTAACGGAGACCTGAAGGACTTGTCATCCCGAGCTTGGTCGTGTGGGCGGGAGGGGCGCGGGAACACCGGCGGGAGTACATGGTCAAATCGTCGCGGGAACGCGTCGAGTGCGCGGCTCTCCGCGAGGCAACTATGTACCA
>JBGSYJ010000244.1:0-3213 GCA_041750915.1 Thermoanaerobaculia bacterium
CGCTTTGCCAGCATGTTGACGAGCGAGGTCTTACCGACGCCGATCGGCCCTTCGATGGCGATGTGTCTGAACGGCAGGGGAGTCATCCAGCTGAGAAGGATAAAGCAAAGATGAAAGATGAAAGGTGAAAGATGAAGTAACCGAAGTAGAGGGACATTCCGATGTCCCTCGTTCCCGGGAGTGACGCGGTACGACATATGGGGCATTCATCCCGGGCGTTGGCCCATAACGCGCGAGTTCCGGACGTTTCGAGGAACGGCGGATCGGAATCCGCCGCTACGACGGTTATATGATGCACTTTTCGCTTTGAAAGGAGAGCTTATGAGCATCCGTGCAGTTGCCCTGGGGCTCGCAGCGGCGATTCTGCTGCTTCCCGCGACCGGGCAGTCTCAGAACGTGCAGGTGGAGAGCTATACGTTGCCGAACGGCCTGCGTGTGGTTCTGAACGAGGATCATTCGGCCCCTCTGGTGGCCGTCAACATCTGGTACCACGTCGGCTCCAAGGACGAGAAGCCTGGTCGGACGGGCTTTGCCCATCTGTTCGAGCACATGCTTTTCTCCGGCTCCCAGAACGTGAAGAAGAATGAGCATTTCGGGTTCGTCCAGTCCGTCGGCGGAATCCTGAACGGTTCCACGAACCTCGACCGTACGAACTATTACGAGACTGTGCCTTCGAGCCATCTTCCCCTCGCGCTCTGGCTCGAGGCAGACCGGATGGGCTACTTCCTTCCGGCCCTCGACCAGGAAAAGCTCGATGTGCAGAAGCAGGTCGTCAAGGAAGAGCGGCGCCAGCGCTACGACAATGTGCCTTACGGCACCTGGCTCGAGAGCCTTCTACGAAACGCCTACCCGTCGGACTATCCGTACCACTGGCCGACCATTGGCTCGATGGCGGACCTGACCGCGGCGGAGCTCGACGACGTGAAAGAGTTCTTCCGCATGTACTACAGCCCCAACAATGCGGTCCTGACTCTCGTCGGGGACTTCGATCCCGCTGAGGCTCGCATGCTGATCGCGAAATACTTCGGACCGATACCGCAGGGGCCTGAAGTACCACGCTTCACAGCAGCTCCGCCGGCTATCGGCAGCGACAAGCGGGAAGTCATCCAGGGAGCCGTCCAGCTTCCCCGCGTCTACCGGATGTATCACGTTCCGAAGTTCGGTGAACGGGAGTGGATTGCAGCCGATCTGCTGAACTCGGTGCTGACGAACGGGAAAGCGAGCCGCCTCCAGCGCTCACTCGTGTACGACCAGCAGATTGCCCAGGACGCAGTCGGCTTTACCTGGGATGCAGAGAACCGCGGCATGATAATCATGTGGGCTACGGCGAAGCCGGGCATCCCGATCGAACGGGTCGAGGCAGCGCTCGACGCAGAGCTTCAGAAGATCGCAACTTCCGGAGTGACTCCCGCGGAGCTCGCGCGCGCCAAGACCGCAGCCGAAGCGGGCATTGCGAATCAGCTCAGCGAGTTCGCGAGCCGCGCTGATCTGATCAATCAGGTCGCGACGATGTTCGGAGATCCGAATCTGGTCAACCAGATCATCCCCAGGTACCAGGCAATCACGGCGAAGGAGCTTCAGGATCTGGCTGCCAACTACCTGCTGCCGGAGAATCGAGTGACCGTGACGTTCATTCCGCAGCCGAAAACCGCCGCGGCGACCACCTCGGATGCAATGAAAGGAGGCCTGCGATGAAACGCGCGCTCGCCGGTATTTCAGTGATGATGTTTCTCGCAGCCTGTTCGTCGGCGCCTCCGGCTCCGACTCCAGGTACGTCTCCGGCAGTCGCGCCTCCGGCAGTGGACGACCAGGCGTTCCGTGCCACGGCGCCCGATCCTCTTCCCCCTCGTCCCTGGCAGTTTCCTGAAGTCACGCGTGTGACGCTCGAAAACGGCCTTCGCGTTCTGGTGGCGGAGAATCACGGAGCCCCTCTCGTGACGATGCGCGCTGTCGTCCGCTCGGGTGCGTTCCACGATCCTGATGCGCATGCCGGACTCGCTTCGCTGACTGCAGCCATGCTGGACGAAGGTGCCGGAGGCCGCACGGCCATCGAGATCGCCGAGGCAGTCGCAGACCTCGGAGGCTCACTCAGCACAGGAGCGGAGTGGGACGCCTCGCAGGTCAGCCTCAACGTACTGAGCCGCAATGCAGAGGCGGGGATGAGCATTCTGTCCGACGTGCTCATCCGCCCGACGCTGCCGGCCGAGGAGATTGAGCGTCTGAGGAAAGAGCGTCTCACGACGATTCTCCAGCAGCGCGACAACGCCAATGCAATCGCCGCAAATCGCTTCGCAGGATTTGTTTACGGAGGCACGCCGTACGGCAATCCGATGATCGGAAGCGAGCAGACAGTCGCGCGCATATCCCGCGGCAATCTGAACGACTTCTACCGGACGCACTTCGTACCGAACAACGTCTCGCTGATCATCACGGGAGCCGTAGACAGCGATGAGGCGATCCAGATGGCGCGCCGGCACTTCTCGTCCTGGCCCCGTGGCAGAGAGATTCCTGCTGCAGTGCTCAAGCCACCTCAGATCGACGCGAACCGGATCTATCTGATCGATCGCCCGCAGGCCGTGCAGTCCGAGATCCGGGTCGGCCATCATGGTGTGTCGCGGAACAGCGACGATTACTTCTCACTGTTCGCGATGAACACTCTCCTCGGCGGAAACTTCAGCTCGCGGATGAACCTCAACCTTCGCGAGAAGCATGGCTTCACCTATGGCGCGCGCTCGCAGCTGCTCTTCTGGCGCGAACCGGGACCTTTTATCGTTTCGACTCCAGTCCGGAACGAGGTGACGTTCCCCGCAGTGCAGCAGATCATGGCAGAGCTCGAGAGAATCCGCAGCGGTGACATCACGGATGCTGAGCTCAACAACACGAAGAACTATCTGATGGGCATCTTTCCCGCGACGGTCGAAAGTGCCTCGGACCTCGCGAATCGCCTTCAGGAGCTCGAAGTTTATTCGCTACCCGAGGACTACTTCAGCCGCTATCGCGAGCGCATCGCGGCGGTCACTGCTGACGATCTCACACGCGCTGCGAACCGGTACGTGCACCCCGACAAGGCGGCGATCGTCATCGTTGGCAAGGCGAGCGAAATCGCGGAGCCTCTGGCCCAGCTCGGCTATCCGCTGACTGTCTACGACATCGACGGCCAGCCGATCACGCAGTAAGTGCTGCTCGTGGCCGGTCCCTGACGGGGCCGGCCAC
>JBGSYJ010000245.1:0-20628 GCA_041750915.1 Thermoanaerobaculia bacterium
TCACAACCCACAACCCACAACTCACAACCGGGCGGGCGTGCGGCCGGCCTACTTCCGTTCCAGTCCGTCGATGAGAATCGCCAGGGCGAGGGCAGTGCGGCGGTCGAAGCCGTAGGACGCATCGGCAGTCAGATCGAGAAAGTAGCGATCGAGACCGCTCGTGCGGCGATCGATCGTGCCTACCTGTTCGGTTCCGATGAAGATGTTGAAGTTGGTCTTGAAGATGCCGAAGAACGAACCGAGGAATTTCCGCAGGATCGCCATTCCAAGGGCATCTTCGATTGCGCAGCCGAGCCTGGTCGATCCGAAGGCATCGCCGATGGTCCAGCGGTGCCGTCCGAATGCGCTGAAGAGAGTTTTTGAGAAGGAGGCGATCATCCTGCCGTCGGCCGTACGCACAGTGAAACGCAGCACAGGAAACGAAAAGCGACTCTCCTGCCACAGCATGAGATTCACTGACGTCAGATCAGGATCGTCGTAAAGGTAGATGTGCCGCCGGCGCGGAATCATGAGAAGAATCACGAGAATGAAGCCGATCGTCAGCAGAAAAGCGAAGAACGCCTGACTCCAGTTCCCCGATGCGGCCAGGAAGATTGCGACTCCGGCTCCGGCGAGTGTCACGAGTGTCGCGAAGAGCCCTGTAATAAAGCCCGCCAGATTCACTGGACGCTTGTAGTGAAACAGTGGATTCCCTGATTCGTCGCGGACCGTCGATCGCTCGCCATAAGGGACGCTGACGTCGAGAACGTAGCGCGAGAGCTGAAACCGCGCGTCCGACACTCCTTCCGGAGGCTCGCGCCTTACTTCCGGCACTCTCGAAAAATCGACCGGAATCTCGGCCGCGAGATCAAGGGACGTCACGACCGGCGAGTAAGTAGACTGGACGGAAGCATCGGGAAAAGGATCGGGATCGGATGCCTGCTGAGCTTCCGATTCCGTGGCTTTGAACAGGTCGACCGCGATGGTCGAAGACGGCGAGTCCGGCAGTTCCGGTTCGCGGAGAAACGTTCCCTTGCTGTTTCCCAGTTTGAGTTGAGCGCGATCGATCAGCGGAGCGACGGCGATTTTCTTTCCGTTGACGTACGATCCGTTCGCGCTTCCGAGGTCCCGCAGGATGAAGAAACCTTTGTCGAAGACGATCTCCGCATGCCTTCGGGAGACCCGGGGGTCTCGCAGCACGAGGTCATTGCCGGGATCGCGGCCGATGCTCAGCGTCCGTGTCGCATCGAGCTGGACGTCGCGCTCAGTGCCATCGGCGGCGACGAATGAGACTCTCGCCATGTAACGATGATTCTAAAGGGTTGAATCCGGATTCTGCGATTTTTGTGAGTAGTGAGTTGGGTTGAGAGTTCTGAGTTGTGAGTTCTGAGTTGCGAGTTGTGAGTTCTGAGTTCCTCCACCCCAGGGTGGGCGGGAACCCACAACCCACAACCGTGCGGGCGGGAGGGCGGGCAGAACTCAGAACCGGGCGGGCGGGCGCGGGCGGTCAGGCGAGTGGAACCTCGCGCTGTCTTGCCTTGCCGATCGGAATTGCAAGCGTGATGGCTTCGGATAGCTGCTCGATAGTAATAGGCTTCGCGAGCCATCCCGCAACGCATCGGTTCGTGATCTGTGTAGGTGGAAGTGTCTCGCCGCTGATGACCACCACCGGAATGCAGGTGTCTCCGGAAGCAGCGTCGAGTCTCTCGAGCACCTCCCAGCCGTCCATGATCGGCATCAGAAGATCGAGAAGGATGACGTCGGGCTTCTCGGTTGCGATTCGATCCAGGGCTTCGGCGCCGTTTGCTGCGAGTTTCACTTCATAGCCTCGGTGGTTCAACCCGATCGCGTAGAGCCGCCGGATGTCCGCACTGTCTTCCACGATGAGAACCTTCTTCCGGCCGGCCATATCCCGGCAGGACATTGCAGGTTCCATGCACATGTATGCAAAGATGAAATGCAGGCACGGGATGTGCGGAGCTCGCTCCACGCGTTCGGCGAACTGCTGCCGGCTCGGCCAAAACCATTCATGACATCGATCATTCCTTACGCAATCGCGGCCCTGGTCCTGCTGTCCTTTCTCGCCCTCAACGTGGTCTGTTACCGGGCTCTGACGCGGATTCACCCGAAGCGTGCCGGCATCGTGCGCGCCGGCTTCGTGATCGGAAATCTCTTCTGGCTCGCCCTGCCCTTCCTGTTCACCATGCGAGGATCGATGAACATGATCCTGCTGCGCTCGTTTCTGGGGCCGCCGTGGTTTTCATGGCTGATCTTTCTCATCCTCTACAGTGCGTTTCTCGCAATCGTTGCGCTTTCATGGCTGCCCTGGCGAAGCAGAAGGACGTTCGCCAGCTACGCATCGAAGCCCTCGCGTCTGTTTCTCGCTGCCGGAGCGCTGTTCGCGATCGCCGGATTCATCAGCGCCCTGGTTCCCCTTCGAGTGGCAACGGTGAAGGTTCCGCTGGCTGACCTGCCATCGTCATTTCATGGATACCGGATCGCGCTGCTCAGCGATCTCCATGTGGGGCTGTTCACGCGGCCGGGCAGGCTTCGTCAGATCAGCCGCGCCGTAAACTCGCTCGATCCGGAGGTCGTCCTCGTTGCGGGAGACTTCGTCGACGATGCTTCGTACTTTGTTCCGAAGTTCGTCGAAGGGATGTCGGGGATAGCATCGGGAGTTCCGATTCTCGCGGTGCTCGGCAATCACGAGATCTACGGCGATCCCGAGCAGGTTGTCGCGAAACTCCGAGCGCAGTCGCGGGTATCGCTCCTGCTGAACGAGACGTGGAACACGCAGCGAGGCGGTGACTCGCTGTCGATTGCAGGGATTTCGGATCAGGCTGCGGACCAACGCAATTCTCCAGCGGCCCTTCGTCCCGACCTCGGCAGAGCGCTGGGACAGGTACCGTCCGGATCGTTTCCCCTGCTTCTCGCCCATCAACCGGCCGCCTTCGATGAAGCGATCGCGTCCGGGATCGGGCTGACGATGACGGGGCATTCCCATGGCGGGCAGTTCGGAATCCGCCGGCTGAACTGGTCGCTTGCAGGCGTTTTCATCCCGTACGACATGGGCCTATTCGAGTCCGCCGACTCGAAGCTCTTCGTCACGACGGGCGCGGGGTACTGGGTCGTCCCGTTCAGGCTCGGGATGTCGCCTGAGGTCGTACTGCTCGAGCTCGTCCGGGAGTAACCCGCCTCGTTCCGCGCTTCACTCGAGCCGACCGGCGAGCCAGCGGACGATGTTGAGAGCGAGCTGCTTGTTATCCAGGTCGGCGCGGCTCATCCCGATTCGCAGTTCAGTCATTCCTGCCGCCTTCGCCGCGTCGCCTGTGATCACCTGCGACGTGAGGGCTGCCGCCTCGCCGAGGATCACCACGCGTCCTTTCCCGCGAGTCATCGCGGCGGCATTGAGAGCTCCCGCAGGGATCGGCTTAGCCGAAGCCGGATCCGTTGGATTCCGAACCACCATCGAGGAGGGCGCGAGGATCAATAAAGGAGCGACATCCTCTTCGGGATGAAGAGCCTGTCCTCCGAACGTGACGACGCGGGAGATCCGTTCACCGTCGCTTCGTCCCTCCATGATGGGGTGTGTGCCCAGAAGGCCGTTCTCCCGGGTGAACATGAGAAAGAACGGCCCCGGCAGCGAAGGGTCGCTGTTTTGCTCATCCTTCAGGTGTGCATCGAGCATCGTGACGCCGAGCCTTCGGGACAGGGTATTCGCAGCGAGTCCGAATGGAGTGTGATCGGCGATCAGAAGGAGGCCACCGCCGTCTTGGACCCATTGCGCGATGACTTCGACTTCCAAATCGGTGAAGGCCGGAGCTCCCTCTGTCGCGCCTGACGCATTCGCGATGACCAGAATGTCGTGTCCGGCGAGGGAGCTGGCGGTGAACGGAACCTGGTTCGACGTGACCGTGAGTCCGTCGTTCCGCATCAGAGTCACAAAGGGTTTGTATCGTCCATCGGAGCGATGGAAGTTGTTGTGACCGTCATCGAAGAGCAGAGCTGCTTTCTTCGACGTGAATACCGGAGAACTGACGGTGGCATCGAAGGTTGCATCCTGGACTTGAACGTGATGCGGGGTGGAACATCCGCTCAGCAGCAGAGCCGCCAAAATGGGCGCGAGAAACCGCATGTTTTCCTCCGGGTAGACGCGAAGACAGCAGATTGATGAGCGCTATACTCATTCTATCGTTCGCGAGAGCTGTTCATGAGAGACTCCTTCGATCGACTGTTCAGTCGGGCTTCGAGCTTCCGCCGCGTATCACCGACGCTCAGGGAGCTGCTTCATTGCGTCTACGATCGCATCCTGGAGCGCCCTTCGGATCCGCGACAGCTCAAGCTGGCGTTCGAAGCGCTCTTCGTTTTTCTTTCGAGCCCCGAAGGGCGGACCGACGCGAACTGCGCCGTCACAGACTTCTTTTTCTCGGAAATGGAACGGTGGAAGTCTGACCTTCATCACCTCCCGGAATCATTCCAGGAACTGATTGCGAATACCGGTGGCGCCTTGCACGACACGGTACACGCACCAAAGATCGCGAGAGCCTTCGGAAATCTCCCTGAGCAGCTGCTCGACCGCACGCGGGGGATCGAGCTCGCCGATGAAGACGGCGGGGGCTGACTCGAATCTGGAGCGCGCCGGAAACATGAGCGACGTCGTCAGTCGTAGCGGCGGACTCCGATCCGCCGCGGTTCGGTTCGTGGAGTGCTTGCGCGTTGTGGAGCGACGGCCCGGGATGAGTGCTCCAGATGTCGTATCACTCTACTGCCCTGGAACGGGACATCGGAATGTCCCGCAACTCAGAACTCAGAACTGGGTGGTGGGGGACGATCTGCACATCCGTGTAGAACCGCTTGATGATCTGATCCGCATCCCATCCGCGGAATGCCATCCCATACGCTCCGACCTGACACATCCCTGTTCCGTGTCCCCATCCCTTTCCGAAGAACGTGTAGCGATCGACGCCGTCGGGATCTTTCGTCTTTCGCATGACGAACAGGTTGTCGGGGACCTCGAGTGACCAGCGGATGGGAAGCCCTTTGAGGTTGAACGTTCGTCCATTTTCAGCGACGACCTGAAGCTCGGTCACCCGGTGGGATGCATCGTGCCCGAGAGGCCTGAGGTCTTGAAGCGCTGTGATCGCGTTCCGTTTGGCAATCGACGCCACAAGCTGCTCCGCCCGGTAGCTTCGCGTCCAGTTCGCGAAGCTCGACGTGCGATCGAACGACGCTCCGTCATAGTTTGCCTGCACGATCACGGCGAAGGGACGTCCACCCTGCCCGAGCAGCACCGAAGCGCGGTCGCCGATCATGATGGGAACGCGGTCGAGCTCGCGCGTCCTGTCCCCGATTCTTCTCATCACCGGAATTCCTGCAGGCAGGGTGAACGATGTTTCCCTCCCGGCCGACTTGAGCGTCATCGACCGGCCGCTCAGCGTGAAGATCTTACCGCTCGTCTCGGTCACACTCGCCTGCTCTTCGAGCCATGAGTAAAGGAGCGCATACAGTTCCTCACGCGGCATCGCGGCATCGAGATCGCTCGCGTTGATGTACTGCGTCGGCGTCAGTCCGTATTTGATCAGGAATGAAGCGGCAAGATGAGCATCGCTGTCTCCGCCTCCCGGAAAGAAATACTGCCGGTCTTCGGGAAGGGTCAGCCGTCGCGAGGCCTCTCTGAGATTCCAGACGCCGGAGAGCCAGGTGAGCACATCGCGACGGCGGCTCGACGCAGGAGCCGAGGTGACCGTCGACTGCAAACCTGCCACGCGGGCGGCTGCAAGGACTGCATTGCGCACGTCGCCGCCTGCCCACGAGGAGCCCTCGAGGACACCGGCCAGCGCTGCAAAGAGGCGCGCGTCGGTCTGCATCTCCGTCAGCATGCCGCTCGTCGCGCGCCCGGCCAGCTCCACCATCTCCATCTCGACACAGCGGGCCCGCCGCAGATACGGTTCATTCCGTCCGGGGAACATCACTCCGACGTCCGACGTCTCGCCGCCACATGTCGAGGTGTAGAGCGCGTCGATCGGCTCGCCGTCGTGCGTGATGATCATCCCGGTCGTCTCTTCGACTGCCCGGTCGCTGAGAGCATGTTCGGTGGAGAAGCCTCGATAGACCTGGCATGCGGGCGTCGGGCAGATGTCATAGCCTTCGGTCCTGAAGTCGCCCATCCGCTTGATCACGTAAGTTCGCGCCGCAAGCGCCTGCGCTTTGAGCGCTTCGACTTCGTCAAAAATGCTCGGGCCCATTTCGTTGGGCACGACACCGCGCACGTAGTCCTCGACATTCACTTCGTTGATGACGTTCAGAAGCCCGCGGTTGTTGATGAAGATCCGCGCGCCTCCCCGGTACGGCAGATCGCCGATGGTGACGGTCTCTCCCTGCGCCGGAAGAATGAGAAGCGTCGGAGAGGCGAGTGCATGCACGTCGCCTTCGTCATCGACGAGCCGGTGCACACGCTCAAAAGACCGATCCGATGGACGTCTCGTCACCAGCATGTCGGTTCCGTACCGCGCTGCCGTCAGGCGGTCGCGCAGCGGAACGGCCGCATCGGTGTTTTCGAAATCTCCGGCCAGAATTCTGTACGGTCCACCCGAAGGGTCCGCAACGGCATCGACTCGCTCGCCCGTTTCGCTGCTGATCTTCGCTGCAAACTCCTCGGCTCTTTTTCTGTCCGCGAGTGCAGCCACCTGCACCGCATATCGTGTCGTCGCCTGATTGACGGGAGACGACACCGTGAAACCACGCCGGATGATGGAAGGCCCTCCTACCGCGACGACGACATACCCGCCTTCGAGCCGGGGGAACCGGGCGCTCGTCTGGTCGGTCAGGAGCCCGACGCGGACGATCGGTTCCGCAATCGCGCGAGGAAGCTTTGCCACCGGCGTCAGGCCGTTCGCAGAGATCGTACGAACCGGATCGCGAGGAGTCGGACTCGGCGAGGCCGTCGGAGTCGTCGTGGTCGTACACGATGCTGCAAGGAACGTAAGCAGTGCGAGAGGCATGAGGCGGGTGTAGTTCATCGACTCTCCTGTGTGATCCTGAAAAGTTGACCGAGCCGCGCGACGCCTTCCCGCAGCCGGGCGTCGGTCTCCTTTGCAAAAGTCAGGCGCATCGAGTTCAGACCGCTGCCGTCGACGAAGAACGGAGCGCCGGGGATGAACGCTACGCCCATATCGATCGCGCGGCTTACCCACTCACGCGTATCTGCGGCTCTGCGCAACGTGAGGAACGTGAAGAGCCCGCCTTCCGCCGGCGTCCAGTCCGCGAGCGCGCCCACCTCAGCTTCGAGCGCATCCATGAAGAGGTTTCTTTTGTCGCGGTAGAAATCGCGCACCTTCCGGATCTGCGGCCCGAGCCTTCCCGTCGCGATGAACTCGTCGACGATCGACTGATCGAGCATGCCGGAACAGAGGTCGGCTGCTTCCTTTGCAAGCTCGAGCGGCCGGAACAACGCAGGCGGCGCGACGATCCAGCCGCAGCGAAGTCCGGGAGCCAGCACTTTCGAGAACGACCCGAGGTAAATGACCCGGCCGTCACCGTCCGTCGAGCGCATCGGCGTCGTGTCGGCATTGTCGACATAGACAAGCTCGCCGTAGGGATCATCCTCGACAACTCTGAAGCCGAGCTCGTTCGCGATCGCGAGGGTCTCGATCCTTCGTTCTCTCGTCATCAGCCTGCCGGAGGGATTCTGAAAGTTCGGGATCGTATAGAGAAACCGGATGCGGCGGCCCTCGGCCTGAAGAGCAGTTGCCACCCTTCGAAGGTCCGCAGTGTCAATGCCTTGATCGTCCTGCTTCACACCGACGAGCTCCGCGCGCCTGCTGTAAAAAGAGGCGGAAGCTCCGATGTACGTCGGCAGCTCGACGAGCACGACGTCGCCAGGATCGAGCAGCACATTCGCGACGAGCTGGAGCGCCTGCTGCGAGCCGGTCGTGACGAGGATGTCATCCGCCGTGCATTCGATGCCGCGCGTGCGACAGATCTCTGCGATCGAATCACGGAGTCTCGGAATGCCCGGCGTCGGCCCGTATTGCAGCGCGACCGCCGCCCTCTCGCGCAGGATTGTCTCTGCACATTCGAGAAATTCGGCGGCCGGAAAGGTCTCGGGACTGGGAAGACCGCCTGCGAACGAGATCACCGAAGGATCGTTGATCAGTTTCGCGAATGCGCGGATCGCCGAGGGCCGGAGATTTCGGGCATCGAGGGAGAGGTCTTCTGCACTGTTCTGCTGTGTCGTCTGCTCCGTGTGGTTCATCGTCCCCACTTTATCGCATGTCCCATGTGGCAGGGCCCTCCGAGGCCCTGCCTTGCCGGCAGTGGAGATGTACGACACCTTTAAGCGACGACCCTGAATGAATGCTCCAGGTGAGGTACCTCTCCACGATTCGGACAAGGCAGGGCCTCGGAGGGCCCTGCCACATGGAGCGACGACACGAAATCACTGCCTTGGAGACAGGGCCTCGGAGGATCCTGCCACAAGGGGCCTCCTCATGACGATTGATGCGAATGCCGCAATGAACCAGCCCGCGAAGAACGTCTGCACCGCGCTTTGCGCGAGCGACAACACGATCTGAAACGGGATCGTGACGATCGACATGAGCGGAATGATCGAGAGCGCGCCGATCATCATGTACAGGACCATGAACAGCATCATCACCACGACGACGGCTCCGAACAGAATCATCACTACCGTGAAAATCTCTCCCGGACGATTGCGCAACATCCACGTCCCAGCCCTGACCGCCTTCCATGCCGAAAGGTCCAGTCGCACTGCCTCGGTGAGTGCGAGCTGAGTCCAGACGGTCACGAGAAGACCCAGAAGAAATGCGATCAGCATCACCAATGCCACTCCGCCGCAGCCCACGAATACGATCGCCTCGGTATCCATCGTCATCATCATCGCGGCACCGACCACAGCGATCGGAACCAGCAGCACGAGGCCATAGAGCCCCCACGTGATCTGGTAGATGATGAACAACGACCACCAGTTTCTGCGACCGTAAGCGAACCAGCTCTCAGGAGTGAATGCCTTCAGCGCATCGCGCTCCGCGGATGGCCCGGCCGCGCGTTCTCCATCGAGGTAAACGCCGATGAAGCCTGCGCGAACGAACGCATGGAGGGCGACGGCGATCACGACGATAGCCGTGATCGCGAGGATTGCGTACATCATCAGGAAGGGATGCTCGAACACAAGCCACCGTAGAAAACCGAAGGGATCGTCTTCGGAGATGCCGGCAGTCTCGAGCGATTCGAGGACCGATGAACCGGTGATCGCCATCGGAACCACCGTGATGATGAGCCCGAGCACGACGACGACGGCCAGAACCATGCCCTCGGCCAGGCTGAGGAGCAGCAGCGGCCAGTTCGCAAGTACGTTGTTCAGCGCTCTACGTACCGTTTCGATGATGTATCCCCGATCAGAGTGACCGCGACCTGCTCTTGCGGTAGTCCGCCGAGCTCATGGTCACAGGCTCGCACATTTCGTGAAGCCGGCTGCGCAGCCGGTTGCTGATCCTTTGTTCGAGTGATTCCTCACGCTCCGGGGCCGTGTCGAGATAGTTTGTCGTGAAGATCGTCGGCCGCTCCTCGTTGTAGCGGCTGTTGATCAGGTAGTAAAGAACGTCCTGAACAAAGCTCGTCGGCTTCTGCGAACCCAACTCGTCTAGCACGAGAAGGTCCGCTTCGATGAGCGGCCGTAGAATCTCCGACTTGTCGGGGACCTGATCGGAGCCGAACGACGCGTGAATCTGCTGAATGAGGTCCTGGAAGTTGCTGAAGAGCAGCCGTCCAGGCTTGCCGGCCGTGATCAACTCCTGCAGCACCGCCACTGCCAGATGTGTCTTTCCTGAGCCGCACGGCCCCATGAGCAGAAGCCCCCGATCGACTGCAGGCCAGCAGTCGGCGAATTCGGTGACGACGCGTCTCGCGCGCGCAAGACTCGGATTGTCGAGAAGATTGAAATTGGTCAGCGTGCAGTGAAGATACCGCTTCGGGATCGAGGCAGACGCAATCCGCTGGCGCTTCTTCTGCTCTCCCTGGCACGCGCACGGGTTGACACGCAGGGATCCGTCCACCGGGATCCAGCCGGATCCGTTGCACGCGCGGCACGGCGCTTCATTTTCCTGAATCATTCGGGACGATGGTACCACTGACCGAATTGAGAATTGAGAATTCAGAATTCAGAAAAGAGGCCAGGGCAGTGGCAGTGCCACGCCTTACAGTTTCTGCATTCTGAATTCTCAATTCTCAATTCCCGTATACTCCTTTCACCCCATGAGCGAAGCCCTCGCACACTATCTAGCCCAGCGGCCGGAGAGCTCGGGGCTTCTCTCGCCCGTCGACGTGCCGCGCTCGCTCGTCGAGTTGTTCGATGACGGGACAGGGATCCTGCCGGAACCGTACAAGATCTTTTTCATCGACGAGAGCATTCCACCGACGCTCGGCTTCCCGGTTCGCGATTCCTCAGTCCTCCGCGAGCTCGACGCGAAGCTCGAGCAGTGGATGACGCTCGAGGTCGCCTGGCAGCTCAGCCGCGACTCCAGCAAAAAGGCCGTAGACCAGGCGCTCGCGGCATACCTCGGACATCTGGTCCGGGTCACCGAGAACGCGATGCTCTCGAATCTGCTCGCCGACTACCACGCCATCTTCTGGCTCGCGCACTCGATCCAGCTCTCGCGCCATTTTTCGAGTCTGAAGAAAAAGATCATCGCGCTCGACACAGAAGCGGGACGCAACAGGGGCGACCAGCTGCGCTTCCGCGTTTTTCTCCGATGGAGCGTCGACGTTCGGGAGCAGATGTCGCAGCTCGCCATGCGAAACGCCGCGGTCCTCGAGGGAGAGCAGGAGCGCGCGCTGCAGTTTTTCCGACTTCTACAGGAAAACGTTCTGATTCTCACCGAGGAGTTCATCAGTCCGGATCTTCGAGAGCTGAGATCATTCCTCTCCGGCTACCTGAATCAGAACTACTTCAACTTCCGCGACACGTTCGAGAAGCTTCGCGGCGCCGCGAATCATCTGCTCGAGTCGGATCGCGTATTCCGCGGAGCGCTCGAGATGTTCACCGGCTCAAAGGTGAGCGAGATCACAACGGGGCTGCTGCTCGATTCGAGATTCCAGAACTTCATCTTCGAACATCCGGCGCTGGAACGTCAGCTCCGCGGCGAGGAACGGGAGCTCATCCGTTCGATCTCGCGACGGTTGGGACAGTTCGCCGTGTTGCAGGAGCTCCGACGCGGGATTCACTGGATGACCGCGGCTGACGACGAGGAGATCGTTTCCACGGACAGGCGGCAGGAAGTGCGATACGCGAAGACGACCAGGCCGATCGATTTCGGACATTCCGGAGTCGTCGATCCGATGGTCTACCGCTTCGGGATGATGTACGACATCACATCGTTCTCCGAGACGCTCGGAAACATCGCGCGCGGAGGAACCAAAGGAGAGCTGGGATCCTACCGGCAGATGCTCCTCTTTCAACGAAGGCTCGACACCATCGCCACGCGGCACAATCTCCAGCTGGAAAAGTTTCTCGGCGACGGGGCCTTTTACACGACTCGAACAGTGATCCCTCTCGTGCGCGCCGCGGCCGAGATTCAGCGCTTCTACGACGAGCTCCGAAGCAAGGGCTTCGCGTTCGATCGCGGACTTCGCATCGCGCTCAATCACGGCTACTACAGGCTCCTTCCAATGCGCGGCCGCCCAACGTCGGGCGATCGTGCCATGGAGTTTTACGGTCCAGGCGTCGTCGAGCTGTCGCGGCTGACCACCGGAAAGGCCACCAGGGAGGTCGAAGAGATCGAAGCGTACCTGATCTCCCACGGCTACGACCTCGCGGCCGTTCAAAAATTCTTCGCGCCGATCACGGGCGGGGTAGCGTCCGCGAGTCACCACACCCCGCAGCGCAGTTTTCACGCGGAGGTCGATGGAAACGGTCACCTCGTCAATGAGGGGATCGTCGCGTCCCTTCCCTTCCTCGAGGAGCTCTCGAACGAGCTGATCGCGGAGTCTCATCAGCTCTTCCGGCTCAGAATGCCGTGGGCGGTCTACATCGGTTTCCGGCCTGACATCGAGCAGATTGCGTATGTCGGGATTCGCCTGCTTGGAACCGTTTCGCTGAAGGGAATGGAACGGTTGGAGGTCGCCGAACTGATCCGCATCGCCGACGACCAGGCGCAGGCGACTCCGATCGAGCAGCCGGGATCCCTGATCGGTTTGTTGAGGCAGTCGTTTCACGCCGAGGAGATCGATGAGAGAGATAAAGTCGCGGCCGAGGAGGCATCCGCGCAGCTGCCGAAACGGACGGGTCGCAAACTTCTCGAGCTGGTTCTCTGTTCCAAGGACAAACGAACCGCCATGGAGCAGGGCATCCTCATCGGGGAATGGGATCCCCATTCAGACGAGATCAGTAACGCCATCGCGATTCCAAAGGAGGATCTCGAAGCGCTCCTCGGAGCGAACGGCGCGCTCAGCCAGGAGAAACTCGAGCTGCACCGCTCCGTTCTTCAGCGGATCTACAGAACGATGCGCTCTGGCAGCGATCAGCCGCCCGTGCGGCTCGATTCCCTGCGACGGAAGAGAGACTACGTAGCATTCCTTCTGGGCGAACGCTACCAGACTGAAGACGTTCTCGATGAGAAGGAAGGGCCGGCCTGAGATTCGACCCCGCTGTTGCTGTATTCTGTTTCCTCTGCAGATGGCCGAAGCCCTGATCTCGACCGAGCTCCCGTTTCCCCTCGTCCGCAGGGGGAAAGTCCGTGATGTCTACGACCTCGGAGACGCTTACCTTTTCGTCGCGACCGACCGCATCTCCGCGTTTGATGTCGTGCTCGCTCCCGGCATTCCCGACAAGGGAGTGATCCTTACGCAGATCTCAAATTTCTGGTTCGAGTACTTCGACGACGAGCTCGAAAACCACGTTCTCGCCGAAGATTTCGAACGCTTTCCAGATCACATCAACCGCTTCGAAGAGTTGCGCGGCAGGAGCGTCATCGTCAAAAAATGCGAGGTCATTCCGGTGGAGTGCGTTGCACGTGGATACCTCGCAGGGTCAGGTCTCAAGGAGTATCAGTCGTCCGGCACCGTCTGCGGCATTCCGCTGGAAGAGGGACTCGTCTCCGGCAGCCGTCTGTCGAAACCGATCTTCACGCCGGCAACGAAAGCCGAGACCGGCCATGACGAGAACATCGCATTCGAGCAGATGTGCGGGATCGTCGGCGAGACGCTCGCCATCGAGTTGCGGCGGCTGACGATGGGACTCTATCTCGCCGCCGCGGAGTATGCGAAGGATCGCGGAATCATCATCGCCGACACGAAGTTCGAGTTCGGGCTGATCGGCGAGAGGGTGATCTGGATCGACGAGGCGCTGACTCCTGATTCCTCGCGGTTCTGGCCCGCTGACCAGTATGCGATCGGCTCGAATCCCCCTTCTTTCGACAAGCAGTTCGTTCGGGACTGGCTCGAGACGACCGGCTGGAACAAGACGCCGCCCGCTCCGGAGCTGCCTCCTGACGTGGTGCACAAGACGAGAAAGAAGTATCTGCAGGCCTACAGTCAGCTGACGGGCGAGACGATTTGAAGAGTGAAGGACGAAATTGAGAATTAAGAATTCAGAAGTCAGAAACCCCACCCGGTCCCCTTTTCTGAATTCTCAATTCTCAATTCTCAATTTCGTCCTTCACCCTCCACTCCTCCGATGCTCCACCTTCACCTTCGTGTGGATGCCTCCACGCACGTAGAAGTCGCCTTCGACCATGACGTAGCGCGGGTCGAGTGCCTGGACGAGATCGTCGGTGATGCGATTCGTGATGGCTTCGTGGAAAGCGCCTTCGTTCCTGAATGACCAGAGGTAGAGCTTGAGCGACTTGAGCTCGACGCATCTCTCATCGGGAATGTAACGGATCCGGATCGTCGCAAAGTCGGGCTGACCCGTCATCGGACAGAGACAGGTGAACTCGGGCGCTTCGAACGAGATCTCGTAGTCGCGTCCCGGGTTGGGATTCGGAAAGGTCTCGAGGTTCTTTGAAGGAGATGAGGGCATACTAAAGAATGAAGAATTGAGAATTCAGAATTCAGAAAGGAGTCCCGCCCAATTCTGAATTCTGAATTCTTAATTCTAAATTTTTATCTCTTGGTCGGTTGGCCCATCAGCTTCTGATTGAGCTCTTTGATCCGTTCCTGGAGCTGGTTGATCTTGCCCTGGGCGTCGGTGCGGAGGCGCTCGACCTCGGCCTTCAGGCGGGAGATCTCGTCATCTTTTTCTGTATAGCTGTTCGTCCGCTCTTCGAGAAGCTGATTTCGGAAGTCGAGATCCTGGCGCATATTGGCCAGTTCCTCATCCTTCTCGGCCATGCGCATCTTGTTCTTCTCTTCCTGCTCCTCGTAGAGGCGCTTGATGTCCATCAGCTCGGTAATCTGCGAGAAATCCGAATAGGTCGGAGCCATCTCTTCTCCTTCGCGTACGCGCTCCTCGATCGCAGGAAACATCTTCCTCAATTTCAAAGACAGGTCTTCCGGATCACTCGAAAGCTCCATCGCATCCTTGTAGGAGATTTTCTGATGGACGAGAAGGGCGAGCAGCGACTGGTTCATCGACTGCATGTGGTAATGATTGACCGAGGTTTCCATCTCTTCCAGGATGTCCTTGGTCAGACCGTCTTCGATCAATTTCGCGATGCGGGGCGAGTTCTTGAGCACTTCCACTGCCGCCGTCATCCGCCCATCCACCGTCTTGATCAGCTTCAGCGAGATGATTCCTCTCAGGACCAAAGCAAGCTGACTTCGGATCTGTTTGTGGTGTTCGGGAGGAAACGTGTCGACGATCCTGTCGATGGTCTGAGCCGCATTGTTCGTATGCAACGTCGAGAAGACGAGATGGCCCGTCTCCGCCGCGGTCAGCACGGTCTGCATCGTCTCGATGTCACGCATCTCGCCGACCATGATCACATCGGGGTCCTGCCGCATTGCATTCTTGAGAGCCTCGCGGAACGCCGGCGTGTCGGTCCCGACCTCGCGCTGAGAGATCGCCGAGATCTTGTCGACGAAGAGAAACTCGATCGGATCCTCGATCGTGACGATGTGCAGCGGCTCGCGGGACGAGATGTCGAGCACCATCGCAGCGAGGGTCGTCGACTTGCCCGAGCCCGTCGGACCAGTGACCAGGACGAGCCCGTCGGGAATCTCGGTCAGCTCCCGGATCGCCGGTGGAAGCTCCAGCTGATCGATCCCCATGATGTCGATTGGAATCCGGCGGAACACGGCACCGATGGTGCCTCGCTGGAGATACATGTTCACGCGGAAGCGGGCAACGCTCGGCACCCCGTATCCGATATCGACCGACTGATTGCGATCGAACTTCTCCCGCTGGGCGGGAGTCAGCAGCGGCAGAAGCATCTGCTCGAGCTCGGCCGGCCTGAGAGGCTCGGCCTTGACCGGCACGAGCTTCCCGTTGAGACGGATGAGCGGCGGACGCATCGGTTTCAGATGAAGATCGGAAGCCTGAACTGAGGCCACGAAGACCAGCAGATCGTAGAGGCTCAGCGCCGTCTCGTTCGGTGCCTCATGCTCTTTGACACTCATTAGTTGAAGTGTACGACGAGTGGAGAGGGTTTCAAAGTGGGCCGGTTCACTTCTTCATGATCGAATCGAGGATCATCAGAAAGGCCTCCTGCTGCCGAGCCTCGGTCTTGTTGATCACAGCGATGGTCTCGCCGATTCGAAATCGCTCGTGAAGCTCATCCGCGGAATGGGAAGACGTCACGATGATGCGCCGTGGCGATACGCCTTTGTCCCGCGCGTACCCTACGAACTTCTGGCCGTCCATTCCCGGCATCTCCAGATCGACCATGAGCAGATCGATCGACTCGTCGATCGCCGGAAGTGCGTCGTAGGGATGACGATACGTCTCGACATTCGCGACGGCGCCGTAACGCTCTTCCAGGATGTTTTCCCAGAGGTCGCAGAACGAGGCCGAGTCGTCGACGATGACAACGCGCTTGGGGGACTTCATCCCTTCTGTTTCCGAGCTCTCTTCGGCGTCTTCGGCTTCTCCGAGGACTTCCGCGAGGAGCTCATCGATTCCTCATCGAGATACTTCACGAAGCCGCCGACCACGGTCCCTGCAATCCGTCCGCGGAACCGGCCACCGGTGAAGGGTGAATTCGTCGCTTTCGAAGCGTAGTCGCCGGGCACGGTGAAGCCTTCTGGATCGACGATCGTGACGTCTCCGGGACTTCCCTTGCGAAGGCTTCCGCCCGGTAGCGAAAATGCTTTCGCAGGTCCGCTCGTGAATAGCTCGATCAGGCGCGGCAGTTCGATCACTCCGGAAACAACGAGAATCTCGTACGAGACGGCGAATGCGGTTTCCAGCCCGATGATGCCGAACGGCGCGAGATCGAACTCGACGTTCTTCTCGTCGAAGTGATGCGGCGCGTGATCGGTGGCAATCGCGTCGACCGTCCCGTCTGCGATCGCGTCGAGCAGCGCGCGACGGTGCTTCTCGGAACGGAGCGGCGGATTCATCTTGAACGATGTCGAATAGCTCTGGACTGCTTCATCCGTGAGTGCGAGATGGTGTGGAGTCACCTCGCAAGTGACTCTGATCCCCGATTTCCGGCCGTGCCTGACTGCTTCGATCGCGCCGATCGTCGACAGATGCGCAATGTGAAGCTGTCCGCCGGTCGTCGCGGCAAGAAGAACATCGCGGGCAACCATCGTCTCCTCGGATGCCGCGGGAATGCCCTTCAATCCGAGGAGGGTGGAGTAGTAGCCCTCGTGCATGACGCCGCCCTCGGTGAGATCGAGATCCTCTTCGTGTGCAACGACCGGGATGCCGAGCATGCGAGAGTACTCGAGCGCCCGCCGCATCAGCTGCGCGTTGTAGACCGGCCTTCCGTCATCGCTTACGGCAACGCAGCCCGCTCCACGGAGTTCAGCAAGTTCGGCAAGCGCCTCGCCCTGAAGCCCCTTGCTGACGGCGCCGATCGGGTAAACCCTGCATTCGCCGTTGCGGATGGATTCGGCGATGATCATTTCCGTCACCGCACGCTCGTCATTCGGCGGTAGCGTGTTCGCCATCGCACAGACCGCCGTGAAGCCGCCACGGACAGCAGCCCTCGTTCCCGACTGAATCGTTTCCTTGTGCTCCTGGCCTGGCTCGCGAAGGTGCGTGTGAAGATCGATGAAGCCGGGCGCGACGACGAGACCCGTTGCGTCAATAGTCTCGACCGAATCCGATTCGAGTCCTTCTCCGATGGAGGCCACGACGCCGTTTTTGATCAGGACATCGACAACCTTGTCGACTCCGTTCGCCGGGTCGATCAATCTTCCGTTCTGAATCAGCAGGTTCATGTTCTCGTCACGACTCCGTCAAATGGCCGCCGGCGAGCAGGTAGAGAACTGCCATTCGCACGGCGACGCCGTTGGTCACCTGATCGAGAATCAGCGACCAGGGCCCGTCAGCAACGTCGGATGCGATCTCCACGCCGCGATTCATCGGCCCGGGATGCATCACCAGCGCTCCCTCGCGGGCTCGCCTGAGCCGCTCGGGTGTCAAACCAAACGTGTTGTAGTACTCACGAAGCGAGGGAAGACTCAGCTTGCCCTGACGCTCGAGCTGGATGCGAAGCATCATGACGACTTCGGCACCTTCGAGCGCCTCATCGAGAGAATGGACGACCCGCACTCCCATCTTCTCGATCTCCGCGGGCATCAGAGTCGGTGGTCCGGCGAGCGTTACGTTCGCCCCCATCTTCGTGAGCAGATGAATATTGGAGCGGACCACGCGCGAGTGCGCGATGTCTCCGACGATCGAAACGTTCACTCCCGACAGACGCCCGAGCCTCTCCCGGATCGTGAACGCATCGAGGAGCGCCTGTGTCGGATGCTCATGCGCACCATCGCCTGCATTGATCACCGATGCCGAGAGGCGATCTGCGAGGATCTTCGGCGAACCTGGATGTTTGTGCCGGATCACGATCATGTCGGGGCGCATCGCCATGAGGTTCTCGGCCGTGTCGATGAGCGTCTCCCCTTTTTCGACGGCTGATCCCGAGGCGGAAAAGTTGAGCGTGTCAGCGGAAAGACGCTTCTCGGCGATCTCGAACGACACACGAGTGCGCGTCGAGGCTTCCATGAAGAGGTTGATCACGAGCTGCCCGCGAAGCGCAGGGACCTTCTTGATGGGGCGCTCGCTGACTTCTTTGAAACCCTCGGCTGTATCGAGAATCAGTTCGATTTCCTGGGCGGACAGGGGCTCGATGCCGAGAAGGTCTTTGGACCGAAGACCAGTGGTTCCGGTTCTCATTCCGGTGAATGAATCCTTTGCGGGATCAAGATTCCCGCTCGCTGTTTTCCATGAGGAGAACCTCGTCCTCGCCATCCGTTTCTTCGAGCTTGACCTTGATGACTTCCTGCCGGTCCGTCGGTATCACCTTCCCGACGACATCGGCGTGCACCGGCAACTCCCGGTGTCCCCTGTCGATGAGCACCGCAAGCTGTACCGCTTTCGGACGTCCGAAATCGATCAGAGCATCCAGCGCGGCGCGAACCGTCCGGCCCGTGTAGAGGACGTCGTCGACGAGAACGACAACCTTGTCGTCGATCGGCTCGGGAAACTTGGTCGGCTTGACGACGGGCTGCGGGGCGATCGTCGTGAGATCGTCGCGGTAGAGGGTGATGTCGAGGATTCCCATCGGTACCGCAGTCCCCTCGGTCTGCTCGATCAGGCGGCAGATGCGCTCCGCAATCGGGACTCCGCGGCTACGGATGCCAATGATGATCAACTCCTGCGTGCCGCGATTCTTCTCTACGATCTCGATGGCCATTCTCTGGATGGCGCGGCGCATCCTCGCGCCATCGAGCAGCCTTTTTTTCACATCCATGGATTACCTTAGTCGCGGGCGAAAATGCTCTGGTGGGTCAGCGGCAGGAGAATAGCACGACAGGCAGGAGTAGTCAGCCCGCTGCATGCGGCTCTTCCGCCGCAGTCATTTCCGCGTTCGGACCATTGAATTCTGCATCGAGCCTGCCGCAGCGTGAGCCCGGTCACACTCCCATAGTTATTAAACTCAGCGGACAGAAAATGAATTGTTGACGCCCTCTTTATGGCGTAACGCCATAAAGACACGGCCGAAACTATTGATCTGATTCGTTTTAGCCGTAAATGACTGACAACGGGTTTGTTGCAGGCGCATGCTCCATTTTTGCATGATTTGGCACCAGTTTTTCATTGACACCCCCACCCTTCTCCATACAATACGCACCGGAGTACGGTTCAGTTTCCCGAATTCAATCAGGTGGGAGTAGGAATGGATAAGCGGCATTCGACTATAATTTTTGTTCCGCACGCGCGGGCCAAATTCCGAAAACTCAAGGTCTCCCACCGCATTCTCTATTCAGTAGCCTCCCTGCTCACCTCGTCGCTCTGCCTTTCGACGTTCTTCTCCTTCCAGTATTTCACGCAGCTCTCGCAGGGGCACGAGCTCAATAGACTCCAGCGTGAGAACCGCGACCTGCAGACCGCCAACGAGCAGTTCAGCAAGTCTGTCGAGACTCTCCGCACTCAGCTCAACTCAGTCGAAGAGAAAACCAGAAAGCTGGCGATTGTTGCAGGTATCAACACTCTGGATGAAGGCAGCCGCGGTGGTGTAGGCGGCGTGCGCCAGGGGCAGGACGAGAATCAGCCGTACCGCGATGACGTCGACAAGATGCGCTTCCGCTCGACGAGTCTCGATTACGATCTTTCCCGCCTCGAGCAGAAGTTCATCCAGCAGAATCACGTGCTGTCATCAACGCCATCGATCGCACCGGTACGTGGAATCCTGACTGACGGCTTCGGCGGGCGCTCCGACCCATTTACGGGCGAGCGAGCCAACCACGGCGCAATCGACATATCGTCACGTACGGGACAGCCGGTTCGCTCGCCAGCGGACGGTGTCGTGGTCAAAGCTGAATGGGCCAACGGCTATGGCAATGTGGTCTTCGTCTCGCACGGCTACGGTTACTCGACCCGATACGCCCACCTGCACGGTTTCAACGTAAAGCCGGGTCAGCGGATCAAGCGCGGTGATGTGCTCGGGTTCGTCGGCTCGACCGGCCGCAGCACCGGCCCGCACCTTCACTACGAAGTCCGGCTCAACGGACAGGCCGTCAATCCGCTGGCCTACATCCTCAACGCATTCTGATCATCACGTTCTGAATCCGCAGCCCTCGGGCTGCGTGCGCGAGCCTCCTTCGGGAGGCCCTTCTTCGTTGCGGCGGATGAATTCCCCCCCGCAGCGCATCTCAAACGCGAGAATGCGCACACGTTGTGATTCCTGAACGGCAGTGAGTCGAGGATGAACGGCCCGGCGGCGCGCGCAGCGCGCGCCGCAAGGCAATGATGTTCTATTCAGGACCTAACGTTCCTGCGTTCACCGGCGCGAACCGCACGACGAATCAGGGGGGCCAGATCATCGGCACCAGCGTCATGATGACGACGAAAGCCACCAGCGTCAGCGGGCCGCCGATGCGCACGTAGTCGATGAAGCGGTATCCTCCCGGTCCCATGATCAGCACGTGGGCCGGATGGGCGATGGGGCTGGCGAAGCTGGCGGAGGCGGCCATCGCTACCGTCATCATCAGGGTGTAGGGGGAGATTCCGGAGCTGGCGGCGGC
>JBGSYJ010000246.1:0-3644 GCA_041750915.1 Thermoanaerobaculia bacterium
GTCGTCGCGTTCGCGGCCGAGACGACCGACGTCGAACGGTACGCCCTGGAGAAGCTGCAGAGGAAAGATGCCGACATGATCGTTGCGAACGATGTTTCGGACGCTTCGATTGGATTCGACGTCGATCACAACGAGGTACTCATCATCTCGCGCAACGGTGAACGGTCTGTCGTTCCACGTTCATCGAAGTTCGTCGTTGCGAACCGGATTCTGGATGCCGTCGTCGAGGCGCTCGCGGTTTGAGCGATCCGATGGACCGGGAGACACTCCGCCACGAGCTCGGACTGCTGCGCGACCTGGGATTCACCCATCTGGACGTCCGAGCCGCTCCCGCCGAAGTCGCTGACGCTGCAGATCCGTCGGAGTGGGAAGCGCTCGAGCAGCAGGCGAAGATCTGCACAGCATGCCGCCTTGCGGAGACGCGTACGCAGGTCGTTTTCGGCACTGGTAACCGCAATGCCGATCTGATGTTCATCGGCGAAGGCCCGGGACGCGACGAGGACCTTGCCGGTGAGCCGTTCGTCGGCAGGGCAGGGCAGCTTCTCACCGACATCATCAAAGCGATGAAGCTGACGCGCGAGCAGGTCTACATCGCGAATGTCGTCAAGTGCCGGCCTCCGGAGAATCGCAATCCCGAGCCCGACGAGATGGACGCCTGTCGTCCATGGCTGCAGAAACAGATCGAGCTGATCCAGCCGCGCGTCATCGTGACGCTTGGCAGGTTCGCCCTGCTTGGAACCATGCAGCAGGATCTGAAGATCTCGACATCGCGGGGAAAGTGGTTGAGGCTCGGCGAGATCCGAGTCATGCCGACCTACCATCCCGCGTACCTGCTTCGCAATCCGACGGCGAAGAAGGACGTCTGGTCCGACATGAAACAGGTGATGGCGGAGCTGGGCATCGGGGGGTGAGGGGGGTAGTAGTCAATAGCCAGGAGTCAGTAGCCCGCCCCCCAATGGCGGGAAGCAGACTGGTTCCCCTCTCCCCGCGGGAGAGGGGTCAGGGGTGAGGGGCTCTCAACGTGTGGCTAGAGAGGCTGACGAGAGGTTACAGCGCTCACTTACCGGCGCTGCTCGTGCGCCCGTAGAAAATCCTGAGAAGCTCGATCGTCACCTCGGCTTCTGAAAGCTCGGGCTGCCGGGAGCGCACGCCCGCGCGCGCGATCTCGCGCAACGCGTCGCTTAATTCCGCGGCGATCTCCACGCGGCGCGCAGATCCCGCATGGCGATAAAGCTCGAGCTGAACAGCATGCGCGGCGGGCGACGTGTCCATCGAGATCATTACGCTTGGATCTTACCAAACCAATCAGGCGGCTGCTGGCCCATCCGAACAAGCCCGAAAAGAGCGGAGGGGAAGGTCACGAGCCAACGATCTCGTTCAGCCCTTCGATGAGCCTGCGGAGTTCTTCAGGCGAAAGTCGGCCGAGTTTCTTCCCGAGGCGCTCGGTTGACAAAGTTCTAATCTGGCTGATCTTGACCCAGGATCGCTTGGGAAGCTTTGCGCTGCTGATCTCGAGGGTCAGGGGAAAACCGGCCCGAGGTTCCTGACTTGTGATGGCCAGCGCGATGACGGTGCCGGAGCGGTCGTTGAAAATATCGTTGCTTACGACGACGACAGGTCGCGATCCGCCCTGCTCGCTGCCCAGCACGGGATTCAGCTCAGCCCAGACGAGGTCTCCTCTCAGTACTCTGGCCATTCGCCTTCGTCTCGGAAGCCTTCATCCGCGAACGCCTGCTCCTCGCGAATATCGAGCTTCGCGCACTCGCGCGCCAGCCTGACGTGATGCAGGCGTTCGAGCCGTTCGATCACGGCGGATTCGATCGCCTGACTTCGATTCGCGAAAACGCCAGCCTTGACGAGACGATCCACTTCGGCGAGGGCATCCTCATCGAGGGTGATTGCGATTTTCGCTCTCGGCATACGTATGATAATAGGTCATACCATACTCCGACGCAATGCTCGAAGGATCTTCACTTCCTATCCTGGACTCCGTTTGCGTCATGCGCCGCCGGGAGAGGGGAAGAGCTGGCCAATCGAGTATCCTTCCCCACCATGCCGCAGGGGCTCTCCGAGTTTGCCGAGATCGCGATTCCACTCGGAGTCCACGAGACATTCACCTACGCGATTCCTTCCGAGATGCGGGACGAAGTGCGCCTCGGATCGCGCGTCGAAGTGCCGTTCGGCGCGAAGCTGACAACCGGGTTCGTCACGGGATTCCTCGACGAAGCGCCCGCCGATGTAAAGAAGATGCGGGCAATCCGCGCGGTGCTGGATGAGGAAGAGCCCGCACTTCTTCCCGAGATCATTGAGCTGTGCCGGTGGGCTGCGTCGTATTACCTGGCGCCCATAGGGGAGATGCTCCGGATCGCACTCCCGGCAAACATGGCAAGCCGAGGAAAGCGCCTGGTCCGGCTGACGGGCTCCGATGCGCTCATCGAAGAGGCGAGGAAGACGGACCAGATCCTCGAAGCCGATCTGCCGCTCATCGCCGAGCTGCGGAAGCGTGACATGCCGCTCGCCACTCTCTTCGAAGAGCTGCCGCGATCGCGTCCGTCCCTCGCGCGCCTGAAGGCGGCCGGCATCGTGTCGGTCGAAGACGTTTTCAAAGATGCAGTCGGCGTGCGCTACGACCGCTTCGTGATCCTCGAGCAGTCCGCGAGCGGCCTCCCCGAGAAGCAGCAGACGATCGTCGACATGCTCGGCAGCCGGCACGAGATGGGCTTCCGTGCGTTGCAGCTCGCGGGGGCCAGCGACTCGTCGATTGCCACGCTCTTGAAGAAAGGCCTCGTCCGCATCGAGAGGCGGCCGCGCCAACATACGCTGGACGCATTCCTGGCGGGTCTCGATCCCGCGGCTGCGATCGAGCTGAATCATTCGCGCCAGCAGCTCGCCGCGATTGCGACCGTTCGCGAAAAACTCGGAACGTTTGCGCCTTTCCTTCTGGAAGGAGTGACCGGAAGCGGGAAAACCGAAGTCTACGTCGAGCTGATGCGCGAGGTCGTGCGTCGCGGGCAACAGGCGATTCTCCTCGTGCCGGAGATCTCGCTCACTCCCGTCTTCGCAGCGCGCCTCAAACAGCGATTCGGCGACCGGATCGCAGTGCTGCACAGCAACCTCTCCGCAAGCGAGCGCTATGACCAGTGGTGGAAGGCGCGTCGCGGGCTCGTCGATGTCGCAATCGGTCCCCGCTCCGCGCTCTTCACGCCGTTCCAGCGCCTCGGGCTGATCGTCGTCGACGAAGAAGGGGACGGCGCGTACAAACAGGAAGAGACTCCGCGCTACAACGCCCGCGATCTCGCGGTCGTCCGCGCGCAGCTCCTCGGCATTCCCGTGATCCTCGGATCCGCCACGCCATCGCTGGAGAGCCGTGAGAACGTCACGCGGGGAAAGTACGGTTTCCTGCAACTGCTCGAGCGCGTCGAAGCACGACCGCTGCCCGCGGTTGAAGTCGTCGACATCCGCAAAGAGCGCGGTGAGAAAGAGGATCGCGGACTCGTCATCTTCAGCAACCGATTGCGCGAAGAGCTGGGAACCGTGTTCTCTGCCGGCGAGCAGGCGATCATCCTGATGAACCGCCGCGGCTACGCGCCGTTTCTTCTCTGCCGCGAGTGCGAGCACGACTTCCGCTGCCGCGACTGCAGCGT
>JBGSYJ010000247.1:0-14729 GCA_041750915.1 Thermoanaerobaculia bacterium
CGAAGGACTGCAAGCCGTGCCGACGAGTGCCGTGTAGACGGATTCACTCTCGGCATCAGCGGGGAAGAAGCATTCGACGACGAGCTCTTCCAGCATGACGTCGATCGGGGCGCCAAAGGTCAGAACGGTCGTCATCCACCGGACGATGTGATCGCCGAACCGCAGCGCAATCGGGATGAAGAGATCGGATCGTGCCGGATCGATCGCCCCGTCCAGGAGTCGCTCGACGTCAGGATGAGAGCGGATCCCCGAGAAAATCTGCTCGAGCTCGGGATGCGGATTCGGAGTGCTCAACTGGCGCATGACACGACGAAGGATCACCGTCGCACAATCCTCCCAGTTATCGATGCAGGGGCGTAGAAGCCGGGGATCGAATACGAGGTTCAGAATGTTGGTGGAAGCCGCACTCTCTTTCCCCAACATCATGTCGAGCAGAATACGGTGAGAGTCGTTCGAGATGATCACATTCCATGCGCCGTCCATGGCATAGGCCGGATAGGGCGCATGCCGCTCGAGAAGCGCATCGATCGTGCGGCGGATCTGGATCATCTCCGGGGCATCGACGCCGCGTTCCGAGTATGCGGGTGCGAATCCTGCACTCAGAAGCAGGTGATTTCTCTCCCGCAGCGGTACACCGAGTGTTTCGGATAGCCGGACGATCATGGCGCGGCTGGGATGCGAGCGGCCATTCTCGAGAAATGAAAGATGACGGGGGGAGAGCCCCGCCTCGTATGCGAGTCCGAGCTGGCTGAATCCACGGTGATTCCTCCAGCGACGAAGGAGCGCACCAAACGGGTGCGGCATCTCCATCGCCGTTGTGTCAGCGCTCATCAGGAGTCTCTCCACTGGCTCGCTGCCTGACTTCCGCCAGAGTAGCGAGGTCGATGAAGTCCGTCTGCCTCACGATCTGCCCATTTTTCACTTCGAACCAACTCGTGACTGGAACCGAGTACTCGGTATCTCGGCACGATTGCTTGCCCGTCTGTGCGTGGAGTGCTTCGCCGGAAAGCATTCCGGTGTAGGCATACTCGACCACGACAAGGCCTCCGGAAGCAAGTCGCCTCCTGATGCCTACATCGGTGCTGATGTGCAGATCCATCAGCCTGCGGAGAAATACGGCCAGCTTCTCCCGTCCCTCGAACCGATGGCGCTGTGCCACATCGAGGAACACCGCATCAGGTGCGTAGAGCGCCAGCATTCCGTCGACATCTCTCGAACGGTAGGCATCGAAGAATCGATCGACGACTGCACCAGGAGCGGGATTTTCTGTTTGGCCTCGCACTGGCGCGGCAATCAGAATCGTCAGCACTGCAGCAAGGAGCAGGGCAACCGAGGAGGTTGCCGGGACTGACTTGCTGCCCGTTGTGAGCGTGGCACCCTGCGAGTGAAGACGCTTCCTGCGCTCGATCCGCCAGAGCGCGAGCGGCAGGGCACAGGAGAGGCCGATCGCGAGGTTGATCATGATCAGGGTCCAGGGGTGATCGAGCCGCTCTCGGACCGTTCGATCGAACAGGAAGACCCAGAAGACCAAAGACGAGATGAGAACGTCGATCGTGAATCCAGCGCTCGCCCCATTTGCGAAGAGTGCTCCGATGAAATCGCCCGACATGCCGTTCTCACCAAAGAACCGGGCAAAGCCGAGCCAGGGTGCGATCGCACCAGCGACCGCGAGGATCAGATAAGCGTGTTCTCGTTTCATCATGGAGATCCTTTCGAAACGAAGAATGGGGCGACGGGGGACGGAGTTCAATTCCCTCCGAGGTAAAGATGAGCGCAGAGGGCAGGTCGACTTGGGGTCCTCCCACAGACTCTGAAGCTGTACGTCGTCACGCCCCGCGCCATCATGAAAGCAGACCTGGCCCCCTGCCTTCGGGAAGATCGGATCAATCAGCGCCGCGTCGTGTCTGTCGTGTCGCCACCAGCGGCAGCCAGTGCAGAAGAACGACAATGATCGGGAACACTCCGAGCAGGATCCGCAGCCAAGACATCGAAGAGGGTAGCGGGAGCGGATTCAGCCACGTGTAAGTGCCGTGAAGGGCCCAGAAGAGTCCGATCGTGAAGATCGTGACTCTGGCAAACGGCGGCGCACCGCTTCCGAGCCGGGCAGCGTACAGAACGAGAATTCCGGCTAGAAACAGGAGAAGACTCCAGGAAAAGTTCAGTGCGAACAAGGCCCACACCAGGCTATCGGGCACGCCGTCGAGTCCGCGTTTCCACTGCATGTGCCAGGGAAGAACGAAGTGGTATGCGGCCAGTCCGCAGTCGTGCAGACCGGCAATCAGGAGCAGGATGCGCCAGCTCCGTGATCCGGGCTGCACGCCGCTCGGGGGAACCATGAAGGGGTGTACGGAGAACCCGGACACGAGTTTCATCGGGAGCGCGGCAGGACTCCCCGGAACGGACGGCATCGAACACCTGGCAAAAGGCAAACCCGGACCTGCCTTGCTGGCTTTGGATCTGGCCCTACCTTGCTACTATTTACGTCCGGCTGACGAAATCAGTCTCCAGCAAATTCATATCTTCAGGAGGATCGGCGTGCAGAGAGTTGTGATCGTCATCGCAGACATCAGCGGCTACACCCGGTTCATGATCGCGAACCAGACCGAACTCGCTCACAGTCACGAGATCATCTCCACTCTGCTGGAGAAGATCATCGCCGAGATCGAGATTCCGTTGACAGTCGCGAAGCTCGAAGGCGACGCGGTGTTTCTCTATTTCGACAAGGATACCGATCCGGAGGGTGTGCTGATTCGCCAGGTCTGCCATAAACTCGTCCGCCTCTTCGACGCATTCTCGTTGAAGCTGCGTGAGCTCGCAGCCACGCGGTCCTGCACCTGCGGTGCGTGTCGAAACATCAACCAGCTCAGTCTCAAGGTCGTCGTACACAGCGGCACCGCACTCGTCTACGCGATCGCCGGAGGCATGGAGCTGGCGGGTGTCGACGTCATCGTGGCGCACCGTCTTCTGAAGAACTCCGTGGCCGCTCACGAATACATTCTCGTTACCAGCGCGGCGAGAGCCGATTTTCCTCTCGATCTGCCCGTGATCAGCTCCGGCGTCGAGGAGTACGAGGATATCGGACAGGTCGAGGTGACCGTCTTCGGGATCAGACCGCAATGAAACCCGCTCGCGTTCGCCATGTGCCGCCGCGACAAGTCACACGTTGACTGTCAGCGGAACGACGAAGGACGCGCGGAAAGGTGGGACATAGTCGATCCCGGCCAGTCGGTAGGTGCCGGCGGGTATTCCGATATCGGCAAGGTAGAGATCCCCGACGAGTGCCGGCAGGAGCCCCGTCTTCGGCAGAGCAAGCGTCATCGTCCAGGTTGCTTTGACTGCCGCGCCGGGCGTCTCCCCGCTCGTCGAGTCCACTCCCGAGGGGACGTCGAGCGCGAGCACCGGCGCCCTGGACGCGTTCGACCATTGAATCAGTTCGGCGGCACGGCCGCGAGGAGCAGCACGGAGTCCATAGCCGATGAGTGCATCAATGATGAGGCCAGGCGCGAGCGTTCCAGGATCCTCGGCGATGTCTCCGCTGGTCTGGCGGTAGATCTCGTTCTGCAATCGAGGAACGCTCCCCAGCGACCCGGTGTCGGACAGGACGAGGATGACATCCACCCCGTGATTTGCCAGATGGCGCGCTGCGCAAATGCCCCCGCCGCCGTTGCCCCCGGCTCCGGCGAGAACGACGACCTGAGTGCGCTGCATGCTCTCTCCGAGTTGTTCCATCGCAAGGCCTGCGAGGCTTCGCCCGGCATTCTCCATCATCTGAAAGAGATTGGGTCCCGTCTCCTCGGTGGCGATTCGATCGACCTCTCGCATCTGATCGGCCGTCACCGCCGGGACCACCAGTCCGTCTGGAGTTGTGATTTTCAGCATGATGGTGACTCCCGTGTCCCGGGCCGAACTATACGTTAGTCATTGCCCGGTTGCGAGACGTCTTCCGCTCAACTCTTACCCTTGCCTCAAGCTCCTACTCATTTTGGCGGGACCCTTTTCTGACGCGCACTGCTAGACTTCTACCGTCGCGCCATCACGCATGTTCATCCCGAAATCGATCGTATGCCTCCGCGAGGGATACACAGCGGAATCGCTCTTCCGTGACCTGATTGCTGGAATCGTCGTCGGCATCGTCGCACTTCCACTGGCGCTCGCCTTCGCCATCGCATCGGGAGTCCCACCCGAGCGGGGCCTTTACACGGCGATCATCGCGGGGTTTCTCATCTCGGCCCTCGGCGGAAGCCGCGTGCAGATCGGCGGCCCGACCGGAGCATTCGTCGTCATCGTCTATGGCATCGTCGCGCAGTACGGATACGACGGACTCGTCATCTGCACGATCATGGCGGGCGTAATCCTCGTCGGGCTCGGCCTTCTCCGATTCGGCTCGCTGATCAAGTTCATTCCGTATCCCGTGGTCACCGGCTTCACGTCGGGCATCGCCGTGATCATTTTCTCGTCACAGGTGAAAGATTTTCTCGGCCTCGAGATGGGCGCCGTGCCGGTGGAGTTCATTGAGAAGTGGTCTGCGTATGCAGCTTCGATCGAGTCCATCGACTGGTCGGCGGCTGCGGTAGCAGCCGGAACGCTCGCTGTTCTCGCGCTGTGGCCCCGCGTCTCCCGCATGGTGCCCGCTCCTTTCGTGGCGATGGTCGCAGCGACTGCAGCCGTCGCCGTGTTCGGACTCGAGATCGAGACGATCGGCTCCCGGTTCGGGGGAGTGGCCTCGTCCCTCCAGGCTCCGCGCATTCCGAACGTGAGCTGGGACCAGATGAAGGAGCTGATCTCACCAGCCCTGACGATCGCGTTTCTCGCTGCAATCGAGAGCCTGCTCTCGTGCGTCGTCGCGGACGGCATGATCGGAACCCGTCACAAGTCGAACATGGAGCTCGTCGCTCAGGGCGTGGCGAACATCGCGTCACCGATCTTCGGAGGCATTCCGGCGACCGGAGCCATCGCGCGCACAGCCACGAACGTCAAGGCAGGAGGGCGCACACCGCTCGCAGGGATGGTGCACGTGTTGACTCTGCTTTGCATTCTTCTGTTTGCGGGAACGTGGGCGGCGATGATTCCGCTCGCAGCGCTTGCGGCGATCCTCGTGATGGTGGCCTATCACATGAGCGAGTGGCGCAGCTTCAGGGGCCTCTTGCGTGCTCCCCGCAGCGACGTGTTCGTGCTGCTCATCACATTTGCGCTGACGGTCTTCGTCGACCTCACGGTCGCGGTCGAGGTGGGCGTGGTTGCTGCGGCGCTCCTTTTCATGAAGCGGATGGCTTCGGTGACGAACATCGAAGGAGTCACGGACCTGATCGACGACACCGGCGAAATCGAGGGGGAGATCCCGCGGATGGCGCACCGCAAACGGGTGGTAGACGGACACGAAGTGCCCGCGGAGGTCGAGATCTACGAGGTCAACGGACCGTTCTTCTTCGGCGCGGCCGACAAGTTGCGCGACGTGCTCTCCGAAGTTTCGCGCGCCCCGGTCGTGATGATTCTGAGAATGCGACACGTGCCGTCGATCGACGCGACAGGACTCCATGCGCTCGTGCGGCTTCAGGAGAAATCAGCCAAAGCCGGTACGACGGTCATCATCTGTGAGCCGAGCCGCTCGGTTCTGCGAACGATGGTGCGCGCCGGAGTCCTCGGTGTGTTTGGCCGCCAGAACCTTGCGAAGAGTCTCGAAGTCGCGCTCGATCGCGCAGAAAACCTCATGCAGAAGCCGATTGTGTAGAGACTGTGCGACGAAAAGTCTGGGGCAGCCAATCAAGATCAGGGCCGTGCGACGTAAGAGGCGTGCATGGGGTCGCCTTCCAGATGATGGACCTGGACTGCATACGGGGATGTGAATCATGTCAAAACGTGCAGAGCCGCGAGCTCGCTCAGTTCCCGCACATTCGTGGCCTTTCGAAATACCGCCTGAACACAATCATGGTAGCGACTCAGGATCGGTTCCGACGGTAAGTCGGACTCCGAGCAACTCGTCACGACGATGACCTTCGGCAGCTCCTGCTGCTTCCCGGTGACGCCGCTTCGCAGTGCGTACAACGACTCCAGAAGGTCGATGCCGGTCATGATCGGCATCACAACATCCAAAATGACGAGCGCGTAATCGTTTGTGCTGAGGCGATGGAGAGCCTCGGCGCCATCCTGGGCGCTCTCGACATCGGCCATCACGCGCTCTCGCAGGATTGCCGCGATCAGTGCGCTGTGGCCGGGGTCGTCGTCGACGATCAGGATGCGCGGCCGAGGATTGGTCATTACCAGAGACCACGAATGGGAAAGACTCTCGATTGCAACTGTGTCTCTGCTGGTCGCGACGCCATCGTGATCGCACCCGAGTTCAGGTGCGTCTCCGCAGGAGCGGCGCGACGAGCCCGCTCCATCCGGTCTGGTGGGACGCGCCCAGGCCCGAGCCGTCGTCACCGTGGAAGTATTCGTGGAACAGGACGTAGTCCCGGAAGTGCGGATCGTGCTGCAGCCGCTCGCTCCCGCCGAATACGGGGCGACGTCCGCTGTCGTCGCGAAGGAAGATGCGTGTGAGACGGCGCGAGAGCTCGTCCGCGACTCCGGCAATGGTGAGGAACTGTCCCGATCCCGTCGGGCACTCGATCTGGAACTCATCGCCATAATAGCTGTGGAAACGCCGCAGGCTCTCGACCAGCAGGAAGTTCACCGGCATCCAGACCGGTCCGCGCCAGTTCGAGTTGCCGCCGAAGAGGCCGGATTCCGATTCGCCGGGCTCATAGCGCACCGTGAACCGCTCGCCGTCCGCTTCGAGCTCGTACGGATGGTCGCGGTGATGGCGCGAGAGCGAGCGCACGCCGCACGGGGAGAGGAACTCCGTCTCGTCGAGCATGCGCGCGAGCAGCCGCTTCATGCGGTGGCCGCGAAGCAGGGAGAGGAGCCGCGTGTCCCCCGAACCGGGGTCGCACCAGCGCGAGACGAGCTGGGCGAGGTCCGGCCGGTAGTCGAGGAACCATTTCAGCCGCACTTCGAACTCCGGGTTGTGCGACAGCAGCTCGGGATCGAGGATCTCGACCGCAAACAACGGGACGAGGCCGACCATCGAGCGCACCTCGAGGCTCTGCATACCGCGCGGGGTATGAAGCACGTCGTAGAAGAACTCGTCCTCGGGATCCCACAGCGCGACGCCCTCGACGCCGACGTTCGTCATCGCTTCCGCGATGTGAAGGAAGTGCTCGAAGAACTTCGTCGCCAGGTCCTGGTAGACGTGGCTTCGCTTCGAGAGCTCGAGGGCCATGCGCATCAGGTTCAGCGAGTACATCGCCATCCAGCTCGTGCCGTCCGCCTGCTCGAGATGTCCTCCCGTCGGCAGGGGTGCGCTACGGTCGAACACGCCGATGTTGTCGAGCCCGAGGAACCCCCCCTGGAAGACGTTGTTCTCCTCGGCGTCCTTCCGGTTCACCCACCAGGTGAAATTGAGGCAGAGTTTGTGGAAGACGCGCTCGAGAAAATCGAAGTCGCCCGCGTCGCCGCGCTGCTCCCGGTCGATCTCGAACACGCGCCAGGCCGCCCACGCGTGCACCGGTGGGTTGGCGTCGCCGAACGCCCACTCGTAGGCAGGGAGCTGTCCGTTCGGGTGCATGTACCACTCCCGGGTCATGAGCACGAGCTGATCTTTCGCGAAGCCCGCGTCGATCTCCGCAAGCACGACGCAGTGAAACGCCAGATCCCACGCCGCGTACCAGGGATACTCCCACTTGTCGGGCATCGAGATGACATCGGCGTTGTTGATGTGCTCCCATCCGGCGTTGCGACCGTGCTTCCGCTGCGGCGGCGGTGCGGGCTGACCCGGGTCGCCCTTCTGCCACTGGGCGATGTCGAAGTAGTAGAACTGCTTGCTCCAGATCATTCCGGCGAAGGCCTGCCGCTGGACGAGCCTCTGATCCTCGTCGAGTGGGCGCTCCAGCGGCGCGTAAAATGCGTCGGCCTCGGCGATCCGCCTGCTGAAAATGCGATCGATCTGGACCTTGCGCGCGCCGCTCCTGGCCAGCCGCAGGCGGATCGTCGACGACGAGCCACTCTCGATCTCCAGCC
The DNA here is from genome assembly GCA_041750915.1 of Thermoanaerobaculia bacterium. GTDB lineage: Bacteria > Acidobacteriota > Thermoanaerobaculia > Gp7-AA8 > Gp7-AA8 > JBGSYJ01. The sequence continues at coordinate 8,056 of JBGSYJ010000247.1, forward strand.
GGTACCGCAACGCGCATTTCGTTCCTTCCTGCCGCGGATTCACCGCATCACGGCGCCCCTGAACCACCGCCTGGTGGATCGCGTCCTTCGGCCACGCGGCTCCATCGGCCCCATACAGGCGGCCGGCGTTCGTCTCGTTGTCGCAGAAGAGCAACTCCGGGCCGCCCTCGAACGAGAGCTCGTAGTCGCCGAGATCCCGATGCCTCGCGGTAATCCTTCCCCCGGCGGCGCGAAGATCGGGCCTGGAGTCGTCGTGGCCCCACGACCACGTGTTTCGAAACCAGAGCTGCGGAAGCAGGTCGATCTGCGCAAGCTCGGGGCCCCGGTTGTGAACAGTGATTCGCGCCAGAATATCGTCGGGTCCGTTCTTCGCGTACTCGACGAAGACGTCGAAGTAGCGGTCGTCGTCGAACACGCCCGTGTCGAGCAGCTCGAGCTCGCGATCGAGTCTCCCGCGACTGCGGTTCTGTGCGACGAGCTGCTCGTAGGGGAACTCTCTCTGCGGGTACTTGTAGAGCATGCGCAGGTACGAGTGCGTGGGCGTGGCATCGAGGTAGTAGTACAGCTCTTTGACGTCCTCGCCGTGGTTGCCCTCGTTCCCGGTGAGGCCGAAGAGCCGCTCCTTCAGGATGGGATCGCGGCCGTTCCACATCGCGACGGAGAAGCAGAGCCGCTGAAGCGCGTCGCTGATGCCGGCGATGCCGTCCTCCCCCCACCGGTACGTCTTGCTTCGCGCGTCGTCGTGCGAGACGAACTCCCACGCTGTGCCGTTCGGGCTGTAGTCCTCCCGGACGGTCCCCCACTGGCGTTCGCTCAGATACGGTCCCCAGCGGTACCACGGCTGTTCCGAGGCAGTATGCCCGGCGAGTCGCCGGCGTTCGGCATCCATTTCATGAGCTCCTTCCGGCCTTCGCCGGTCCCGCACCCGCAAACCCGGCAATCCGTATGGTTGCGAGTGGTCACTTCAGATGATCATTCGGTCGAGAGGCTCCGCCCCTCTCGCTTCCGGCGATTCCGGCAGCGCGAGGCCGAGATCTTCGACCGCGGCCCGAAGAATCTCGCCGACGCTCCACGCCTGGGCCGCGCACCCGCGCGGCGCATGGGGCGACGAGCCGTCGAAGATCTCGGAAACGCTGCCGACGCAGGCTTCGTGGAGATGCGGTTCGAAGCGAGCGAGGATCTTCCGCCCCATCTCGATGCCTCGGGCTCCGCGCACTCTTACCAGCGCGGTGAAATACGGGCCGAGCAACCAGGGCCAGACGGTGCCCTGATGATAGGCGCGATCCCGGGTCGAGGGATCGCCGGCGTACGTTTCGACGAACCGCGGATCGTCCGGCGCGAGAGTGCGCAGGCCGGCCGGCGTGAGAAGCTTCTGCTCCACGACTACGAGGAGACGCTCGGCGTCTTCTCCTTCAATGACCGGGTAAGGGAGGCTGAGCGCGAAGATCTGATTCGGGCGAACTGTGGGATCCCGGTCGCGCCCGTCGACCACGTCGTAGAGACAGCCGGCTTCTTCGTTCCAGAACAGCGGACGAAAGCGGGCGTGAACCCGCGCAGCGCGGAAGGCCAGGTCCTGCGCATTCGCCGGCTCTCCCCATTTCCGTTCCATGGACTCTAAAATCGCCAGCGCGTTGAACCATAGTGCGTTGATCTCGACCGGTTTGCCGATCCGCGGTGTGACGGCTTCCTCGCCGACGCGCGCATCCATCCATGTGAGCTGGTCCCCAGGTGCGCCGCAGACGAGCAGACCGTCGTCGTCTTCATGGATGTCGTGCCGGGTACCACGCCTGTGCCAGGCGATGATGGTGCGGAGTACCGGAAGCATCACCTCACGGACGAACGGCTCGTCGCGCGTCGCTTCCAGATATTTCCGAACCGCAACGAAGAGCCATAATGATGCGTCTGCCGTGTTGTACTGCGGCGGCTCGCCGTCGTCCGGGAAGCGGTTTGGAATCATCCCCTCGCTCACGCTCTCTGCGAAGGCGCTGAGAATCTTCCGCGCGTCATCGAAACGACCCGTGGTCAGGCAGAGACCGGGAAGCGCGATCATCGTGTCCCGCCCCCAGTCGGTGAACCAGGGATAGCCCGCGACGATCGTCCGGAGATTCGCTCCGCGGCGGACAACGAACTGGTCGGCCGCGAGTACGAGCTTCTGCGCCAGCGGGCCGACAAGGCCCGAAGAGTGGATCAGCCTCTCGCGACGGTTCCGCTCCCGGTCGAACAGGGCCAGCCCGTCACGGCCGGTCGGGTCGTCCACTGACGCGATGACGACAAAACGGACGCCGCGCTTCAACGGGAGCGAAAAGTGGCCGGGCGTGAAAAGGTCTTCGTGCGCCTCGAGGCCGCGCTCCTGCTCGAGCGCGTACTCGAACGAGTAATGCCAATCGGGCGCCGGCGTGAACGACGAGCCGGGTATCACGAGGAAGAGCTTCGGTGTGCCCTCATATGGGGTGAGCGAGAAGGTTCCTCCTCCGAATGTCCCCTCTTTCCGGATGGCGGCGTTTGCGAACGTGAGGCCGTGGTAGTCGCGCCCCGCAACGAACGGCGTCAGCTCGATCTCGATCTCGCCCGGCGCGTCGAGGATCTCGTAGACCACCACCGTCGTGTTCTCGCCGTGGATTGCCGCAATCGTTTTGCGGAGCCGGACCCCGCCGGCGGAGTACTCGAATGACGGGAACAGATCGCGCTCGAACCAGTCGAGGAGCTCGAAGCCGCGCGGATGAATCGCCCCCGGAAATTGGTTCGCCGCCAGATCCCAGCTTTCGTCACCGATCGTGATCCGCTCCTCCAGCTTCGAAAGCAGGACCACGCGGCCGACGGGTGGGATCGTCGCGGGCACCAGAAGGCCGTGGTAGCGGCGCGTATTGGCCCCCACCGCGGTCGAGCTGGCGTAGCCGCCCAGCCCGTTCGTCTCGAGCCACTCCAGGCGGGACGCTCTCTCCCAGTTGCCCCGCAGTGAGATTCGGCTCGACATTTCGGCACTTCCTTTCGTTTCGGATCCGCCGCTCCGATCCATCTCCAACGCTCCGGCAGACGGCGAGGAGCTCTCTCGCGAGACGAATGACCGTCGAGGTTGATTGCCCGAGACCTCGACTCCACACGCTCGGAGCCTTCCCCGGCGGCTTGTCGCCGTTTTCCGGACCGTCCATTACCGAAGCCCGGGCAATCGCGGCGCCTGTTTGTTCGTGATGTGAACTGTAGTGGAGATCCCGATCTGAATCCGCAACCCGCCATTCAAGGGACTCCACCCAGCCAGCGACGCGCGTTTTCACCCTTTGGATCGGCCCCTGCATAGAAAAGACCAAACATGACCAGTGGAATCGATTTTTGCTCTGTCTCAACACCATCCGCACCTTGTCGATGGACGCCGTTCAGATCAATCTGTTCTGAACAAGGAGGCAAATGATGCAAATCGGAATGATCGGTCTGGGAAGGATGGGATCCAATATGGTGCGTCGGCTGCTCAAGGGAGGCCACCAGTGCGAGGTCTTCGATCGGTCGACCGAAGCCGTCGAGGACCTGGCCAAAGAAGGAGCCGGTGGTGCTTCCTCGCTCGGGGACCTCGTGAAGAAGCTGGAGAAGCCGCGGGCGATCTGGATGATGATTCCAGGGGCGTTTGTGGAACAGCTCATCGCCGATCTCCTGCCCCATCTCGAGCCTGATGACATCCTCATTGACGGCGGCAATTCCTATTACGTGGACGACATCCACAGGGCCAAAAAACTCGCAGCGAAAAAGATCCACTACATCGATTGCGGGACGAGCGGCGGCGTGATGGGCCTGGAGCGCGGCTACTGCCTGATGATCGGCGGCCCGGATGAGGCGGTCCAGCGGCTCGATCCGGTGTTCAAGACGCTGGCCCCTGGGGTTGGCAACATTCCGCGCACTCCGGGGCGTAAGAAAAGCAAAGCCACGGCGGAACAGGGCTACCTGCACTGCGGGCCGAGCGGCGCTGGGCACTTCGTCAAGATGGTGCACAACGGCATCGAGTACGGCCTGATGGCGGCCTACGCGGAGGGTATGGACATCCTGGGCCACGCCAATGTGGGTCAAGACGAACAATCGCACGATGCCGAGACGACCCCGCTGCGCAACCCCGAAGAATTCCAATTCGACCTTGATCTTCCTGAGATTGCCGAGGTCTGGCGGCGCGGCAGCGTGATCGCCTCGTGGCTGCTGGATTTGGCCGCGGCTGCTTTGGTCAAGGATCCGAAGCTCGAGAAGTTCGAAGGCCGGGTCTCGGATTCCGGCGAAGGACGCTGGACGATCAAGGCGGCCATCGACGAGGCCGTGCCGGTGCCGGTGCTCAGCACGGCGCTCTACTCGCGCTTCAGTTCGCGGGGAGAGGCGGAGTTCGCCGACAAGCTCCTTTCCGCGATGCGGTTCGAATTCGGCGGGCACATGGAGAAAGACGCTAGCGAGTAACAACGGAAAGCTGGAAACGATTTCGAGGATGTACCCGTTGCACGAGAAGATGAAGGAACCCACACCGCGATACGAAACCGCGTTCCTGTTCGACGTGGACAACACGTTGCTCGACAACGACCGGGTCATCGCCGACCTGGAATGCCACCTCGAACGCGAAGTGGGCACCGGGCGTGCGGAGCATTACTGGCGGCTCTTCGAGCAACTGCGCACCGAGCTGGGCTACGCGGATTACCTGGGCGCCTTGCAACGCTATCGCGGCGAGTATCCGCACGATCCGGAGATCATCGCCGTCTCCCGCTTTCTGCTGAACTATCCGTTTGCCGACCGGCTCTTTCCCCGCGCGCTCGAGGTCATCGAACACGTCAAGCAATGGGGGCCGGCGGCCCTGCTGACCGACGGGGATGTGGTCTTCCAGCCGCGCAAAGTGGACCGCTCCGGACTGTCGGATGCGGTGGCCGGGCGCGTCTTGATTTATCTCCACAAAGAACAGGAGCTCGCCGATGTCGAGCAACGCTGCCCCGCCGAACATTACGTGCTGGTCGAGGACAAGCTGCGGCTCCTGACCGCTATCAAGAAAATTTGGGGCACGCGTGTCACCACCGTGTTTGTGCGCCAGGGTCACTACGCGGTGGACCCGAAGAATCTGGCCGACTACCCGGCGGCGGACATCAACCTCGATTCGATTGGCGACTTGCTTCAATACGATCTGGCGCAATTGCTGAAGTTCTCAGACAGGAAATAACACGCAGGCCAAAGCAATGGATGAACGGGACGCGATGCAATCCATCCTCACGATCAACGGTGGCTCATCGAGCATCAAGTTCGCGCTCTACCGGATCGACAACGAGCTGAAGCGAGGGCTCTACGGAAAGGTTGATCGCATCGGGACGAGCGGGACAAATTTAACGTTCACTGATCCGACGGGAAAACAGCAGAACACCCGGCAGCTCGCTGCCACCGATCATAAGTCGGTTGCGAATTTTCTGATTGAGTGGCTCGAAGAACAGATGGGTTTCGAGTCGGTGCAGGCGGTCGGGCACCGCGTGGTGCACGGGATGCGACACACCGCTCCGGAGCTGGTCACGCCGGAACTGCTCGAGGAATTGGATCGAATCAGCCCGATCGATCCGGAACATCTTCCCCACGAGATCGAACTGATCGAAGCGTTCCACCGGCGTCATCCGAAACTGCCGCAGGTGGCCTGTTTTGACACGGCGTTTCACGCCACCATGCCGCGTGTAGCCAGGTTGCTTCCGATTCCGCGTCGCTTCGACGCAAAGGGTGTTCAACGCTACGGTTTCCACGGTTTGTCCTATGCCTATCTGATGGAAGAGCTCGCGCGCCTCGGCGACCCGGCGGCGACGAACGGCCGTGTGATTCTCGCGCATCTCGGCAACGGCGCGAGCATGACCGCGGTGCGCGATGGCCAAAGCATCGATACCAGCATGGCCTTCACCCCGACGGCTGGATTGCCGATGAGCACGCGCTCCGGCGATCTGGATCCGGGATTGGTTGGTTATCTGGCACGCACAGAGAAAATGACCGCAGCGCAATTCAATCGGATGGCGAGCCACGAATCGGGACTGCTCGGTGTCTCAGAAACCAGCTCCGACATGAGAGACTTGCTCGACCGTGAAACGAAGGACGTGCGGGCGACGGAAGCCGTGGCGCTATTTTGCTATCAGGCAAAAAAATGGATCGGCTCCTTCGCCGCCGCGCTTGGGGGATTGGACACGCTCGTCTTCGCCGGCGGCATCGGCGAAAACGCTCCTCCGGTGCGCACGCGCATCTGCGACGGACTCGGTTTTCTCGGCATCGAACTAAACCAACAGCGCAATGCGAAGAATGCACCGCTGATTTCGCCGGAGGCCGGCCGCGTCAAGGTGCGGGTCATTCGCACCGACGAGGAGGTCATGATCGCGAGGTCCGTCACCCGCGTCCTGAATCTCGGCTCAACGGAGATAACTTAAGCCATGAAGACCAACGCACTCACGCCGAAACTGCTCCAAAAGATAGACGCCTACTGGCGCGCCGCGAACTATCTCTCGGTCGGGCAGATTTATCTTTACGACAATCCGCTGCTGAAAAAGCCGCTCACATTGGCCCACATCAAGCCGCGCTTGCTCGGTCACTGGGGCACGACGCCGGGGTTGAACTTCATCTACGCCCATCTGAACCGCGTCATCAAGGAGCACGACCTGAATGTGATCTACATCACCGGCCCGGGCCACGGCGGTCCGGGGATC